>JBFJYU010000056.1:0-12545 GCA_041622435.1 Thermoplasmatota archaeon
ACTCCCATAGAAGATGGGTTTGATCGGAGGGGGGTGTACGCACCGAGGCAACGAGGTGTTCAGCCCGCCCTTACGAAACGTCCGTGCCAACACACTGGATGAGATCCAGTTTCAGAGGTCATCCTCCATACTTTCAATAAGCTGCGTATGTACAATCAAATGAGGGTTTAGCCCTCACCTCACTTTCGAGGTGGTGGGACGGCCATAGTGACCTGGTTCACCCGTTCTCGTTTCGAACACGGAAGTTAAGCAGGTCCACGTTGCGTGTTGTACTGTTGTGCGAGAGCCAACGGAAAAGCGCATCGCTGTCCACCACTTCCCTCTCATCAATGCTTGCTCCGGCTTTGGAGCGCCCTTTTTCCAATTTGTGTGTCGGTTGAGCGCCTTTTGGCGGCTCCCGATTCGCCTCGTTGCGAGGTCGTGATGCTTTCGCGCTTCTGTCCCCACGGCAATCTTCGGCGAACCTGTAGCGAATGCAGGGTTGATGCTGTGGCGGCGGCGGAGGCGCGTGCTGCTGAGAACCGTGCCCGGGGGGATGTGGGTCGGCAGTCCTTGTTGGATGAGCCGGTTTTGCATTATCCGTGGCAGCGGGAGGCGTTTGAGGCCTGGGTTGAGGCCGGGCGTTCTGGTCTGGTTTCGTTTTCTCCGGGTTTGCCGGTTGGCGATTTGTATTATTCCGCGATGGCGGATGTTCTGAAGGCGGCGGGCGACACGAATGTGTTGATTGCGTGTTCGCCGTCGGAGCAGCCGGGTTTGCTGGAGGTTTTGGAGGGTCGCTTCGGTTTGCGGCCGACGACGTTGTTGGATCATCATTTCCTGGAGCCGCGGGAGGACGGGGTCCTTCTGGTTGCGGATTTGCAGGAGTTGTCGACGGTTGATTTGGCGTCGTGGGGTCGTTTTGCGAGCAATGCGCTTCTTGTTTTGACGGACGCGGATGCGGTTGGTTCGGCCTTGGGGCAGTTTTTGGTCAATTCGGCGTTCCGTTTCCGTCTTTGTTTGTCGCGGATGCCGTCTGCGTTTGATTTGGTGGCGGCGACGCCGTGGGCGCGCGCGTTTGGTCCTTTGGTGTATCGGTACACGGAGGAGGAGGCGCGTGATGTCGGCATTTTGCCGCGGATTCGTTATCGGTTGAACGTGGAGGTTCTTCGTCCGGAGCCGGGCGGGGCGTCGGGTCCGGTGGGTCCGTGGGATGCGTCGGATGTGCCTGCTTGGATGCCGGCTGTGTCGGCGGGTCAGTTTGCCCGTGGGCGCGCGCGCGATCTGGCGATCGCGCGCGCTGAGCAGACGGAGGGCCTGGTCGTGGTGCATGGCGGCGTTCGTGTGCCGGGTGCTTTGGCGACGCTTCGGCTTGACGATTTGCGCGAGGGCGATGATCATGGTGGTCGGCCGTCGGCGTGGTTGCTGGCGGAGCCGGCGGCGGACAGTCGGGCGGTGCTGCGTTTGGCGACGGTTGCGTTCAAGACGTTGGGCGGGCCGGGCGCCGTGGAGGACACGGTGGTGTTGCCGGTGCCGGCGGATTTGTGTCGTGTCCCTCCGTGGGATGAGCGTTGGCGCCAGGCTGCGGTGCAATTGGATCGGGTCGTGACGGGTTTGCTGTTGGCGGAGGACGTGACGGCGGCGATGTTGGCGGAGGACCTGGAGGCGCTGGTTGGCGTGGCTTTGGCGTTGCGTGGTCTGGCCGCTGAGGATTTGTATCATCTTTCTCCGGTCGTTGAGACGGCGGCCGCGGCGGCGTATGGTGCCGAGAAGGTGTCGCCGGAGCAGGTGCGGGAGGCTGCCCGGACGTACGGGGGTTTGGCGGCGGCGATTTTGGTGGCTGCGGAGTTGGGGCCTTTGGCGTTGTTGCGCTTGGCGCATCCCCGTTTCACGCCGACGGTTCCTGATCTTCCTCATCCTTCCTTGCTCGATGCGCGTAGCCATGCGTGGCGGGGCCGGGCTTTCCAGGCCTTGGCCCATGCGGCGTCGCGTGGCGATGTCGCGACGGCGTGGGGCCGTTATCCCGAGTTGCGTTTTGTTTTCCCGAGTTCGCAGTTGCTTGAGGCTGCGACGGAGTATTGCCGGGTCCACAAGTTGAAGGGCCCGCTGGACGGGGCGGAGTTGAAGCCGATTCCGGATCGGACGCGCGTCGCCGATGGCGATGTGGAGGGTGCGACCCGGGTTCTGAAGGAGTGGTCGGATGCCTTGGCGTTGGCCGAGGAGGATGAGCGCAACTTCTTGGCGGGCTTGCATGCGCGGCAGCCGGAGCGGGAGCGGCGCCGTGAGGGCATGGCGTTGCCGGATCTGCGCTTGGCGGATGCGAGTCCTGATACGGTGCGCCTGGAGTCGAAGCAGGGCCGTTTCCCGAACACGAACATTGCGCCGGGTTCGGAGGTGGCGCTGGTGGCTGTGGGTGGTCGGGAGGAGCTGGGCCGTGGCCTGGTGAGTCGCATTGATCACCGGCGCTTGGCGATTGAGTTCCCTGCGGGTGCTCCTCGAAATCTGCCCAAGCGGCTGACGGTCAATCTGATCTTTGACGCCAAGGTGTTTGAGGCGTACCACAGCGCGACGTTGGGTGCGTTGCGCGCCATCAAGAGCACGAATCCCGTTGATGACGGTCCGGATGGGCTGCTGCGGGCGGCGCTTTTGGGCGAGACGGAGGCGCCGGCGGCGCAGGCGCAGAGCTTGAAGGTTGAGGGTTTGACGCCGAGCCAGTCGGCCGCGATCAACGCGGTTCTGTCGGGTGGCCGTGTGCGCTTGATCCATGGTCCGCCTGGGACGGGCAAGACGCACACGCTGGTTCACCTGGCCATGGCGCTTAGCCGGGCTGGGCATTCGGTTTTGGTGACGGCGGACAGCAATGCGGCGGTCGACAACTTGGTTGTGGGTTTGCGCCGCAGTGGTGCTTTGGCGGTTCGCGTGGGCCATGCGCCCAACATTCGTGACCCGGCGGCTCAGGGTGCCCGCGTTGATCCGTTGGAGGCGCCGCGCTTCGTTCGCTGGGCTTCGGAGAGTGGCGTGGTGGTTGCCACCACCAATTACGGTGCCTTCCGGTACATTGACCCCAAGGGCGGCTTGTCTCCTTTCATTTTCGATTACGTCATTCACGACGAGGCTGGCCAGGCAACGGCGCCGAGCAGTCTGGCCGCGGTTTTGCGCGGCCGTCGTCTCGTGCTGGCTGGCGATCCGCTTCAGCTGCCGCCGACCGTGGTGTCCATGGATGCCAAGGCGGCGGGGCTGGATGTGACCCTGTTCGAGCGCGTGGAGCAGTTGACCGGCCGGGGTCGCACCCGGTTGTTGGCGACGCAGTTCCGCATGCGCGAACCGATCGTTGCGTTCAGCAACAAGCGCTACTACGAGGATCGTATTGAGACGGCTCCGGTGGCGGCGGCGCAGGAGGGGCTTGCCGAGTTCCCGCCGGCGTCGTTCCTGCACGTTTCGGGGCGCGAAAATGATCGCGCCAAGAATGGGTCGATCAGCAACGACTTCGAGGTAGAGGCCGTCGTGGCGGCCGTTTCCAAGCTGCAGGGAGAGCTTCGCGACCGGGGCTGGACGCTGGCGGTGCTGACTCCGTACCAGGCCCAGCGCGAGGCGTTGCGTCGCCGCATCCCGGAAGTGGAGGTGTCAACCGTGGATGGGGCGCAGGGGCGCGAGTGGGATGTGGTGTTGTACACCAGTGTGCGAAGCAACCCGCGCCACCGGCTTGGTTTCGTGAGCGACGAGCGGCGTCTGAACGTCGCCGTCACGCGCGCGCGCCGCAACTTCATCCTGGTCGGCGACGAGCGGACGCTGTCGGACCACGGCGGTTTCCGCGACCTCATGGCTGCGTGCAGCCGCATCGAGATGGAGATCCCTGAACCGCAGCGGCAGCCCCCGCGAACGCGTCGGCCGCCGCGCAAGGGCAAGGGTCCGCAACGACAGCAGGGCCAGCGGGGCGGGCAACAAGCCCCGCAGGGACAACAGGGTCAGCAAGGACAGCAGGGCCCGGGTGGTGCGAAGCGTCGCCGGCGCCGCCGCAAGCCGAAGGGCGCGCAATCCGAGTCCGGTGATGCTGCGGGCAAGGACCCGTCTGGCCCCGGCCGGCAGCCGCCACAGCAGGGCGGTGGCCAGGGTGGCGATGGTGAAGGGCCCCCGTCTGGCAAGCGGCGTCGGCGTCGGCGTCGTGGCCGCCGTCGATCGGGCCCCGATGGCGAACAGCAAGGCCCGGGTGATGGCTCCTCGGGCGGACCGCCGGAGCAAGGTCGGGCCGCCAAGCCGGATGGCTCGCCGGCGGCGGGTGGCGACAAGACCCGTGCTCCGCGCAAGCCGCGTGCGCCGCGTGCGCCGCGTGCGCCGAAACCCCCGAAGGAAGCCGGCGCTGCGCCGGCGCCGAAGGCGACCCCGGCGGCTCCGGCGGCGTCCAAGGCGCGTGCGAAGCCGGTTGCGGCCAAGGCGGCTGCGGCCAAGGCCCCGGCGGGCGCCAAGCCGCAATGTTCGGCGACCACGGCCAAGGGCGCGCGGTGCCGCAAGCCGGCGAAGGCCGGCGGCAGCCGCTGCGCCACGCACGCCTAGCACTCGGTTGCGTCGAAGTCGAGCAGCAGTGCGGCGTCCTGATAGTCGGCCAGCGCGCTCTTGAGCGACTCCGTGAACTCGTACAAGACGAGCACCTGGTCGTCGGCGAGGGTCACCGTTGCGGTGTCTTCGTCGATGTATGGTTCCAGGAAGCTGACCAGCTCGTCAGTGTCGACCTCGGATGCCGAGTCGCCGTCGACAAGCAGCAGGACATGGTCGGACGGGGGCGCGTACACCTGTTGCTGGTTGCCGTAGTCGGCGGTCCCTTGCAGGGCCAGCACGGCGTTGGCCTCGATCTCGAAGCCGGCTGTCCAGCCGGCCTGGATGGCACTCCATCCGAACAGTTGCCGGTAGCCGTCGCCTTCGTCAACTTCCAGCAGGACGTCGACGGCGGGGCCGCTCTTGCCGTGGCGGAGGTTGGTGCCGAGGACCTTCATCGAGGGTTCGAGGTAGCAGTTGACCTGGACGCCGGTTGAGATGACGGCGAAGGCCGCCGTGCCCTCCGTGGGTGATCCCGGTGACTGGGGGTCGACCAGGATGTTTTGTTCCGCCGTGAGGCTCTCGCCGACGATGAGTTCGAGTTGCACGTCGGTTCCAGAGGCGGCGTAGCAATCTGGGTCGGTGCCGACGATGCACATGGTTTCGCCGGCGTACCAGTAGTTGCCGTCTTGGGTGGCTGCGGCGAACTGGCTCAGGGGAACCTGGTAGGCGGTCCCGTCGATTTCGACGTTGAAGTAGGACTGGTCGAGTGGGACGGGCTTGCCGGCGTGCATCTTGACCTCGTAACCCTCGACGCCATCGACGGGCCGGATGATGGCAGGGTGCGCCGAGACGTTCTGGTTGGTCAGAAGGCTGGCGCCCCAGAGGACGGTGCCGCCGAGGCCCACGCTCACGGCCACCACCAGTAGCACCGCAATGGGCGAAACAGTGGCGTCCGTGTTCGGGCCTCGCATCTGCATACTGGGCGTTGGGTCGCCGTCCATGAAGAGGCCCACGGGCGAGGTCCGATCGTCAGAGGGCGCCTTGGCGGGACGGGGGGCCGGGGGGCCGGGGGGTCGGGTCAGGCCCGGCCGGGTGCCGAAGGCCCCGTGGGATGAGGGGGTCCACGCGTCGGCGCCGCGCTGGCCAGGCTGGCGCTGCGGCGGTGGGCGCTTACGCCGCTGCGCGCGGTGTTTGGGGCAGCCGCCCGCGCCGCCTAGGCGGGGCAGGGGTCGGCACCGATGTCGATGAGGACGACGGCGTCCTGGAAGTCGGCGGCACTGCTGCTGAGAGACCGCGCGAACTCCATCAGGACGATGACTTCGTCGGGCTCCAGGATCATGGTCTGGTTCCCGGTGTCGATGTACGGAGCCAGGAAGGACGACAGCGGCTCCTGGCCGTCAAACGGCTCGGGGTTGGGCGGCGTGTCGCCGTCGCGCAGGAAGACGACGTGCGGGTCCGGCGGCGCGTAGGTGGCCGACCAGCGGTGGTGGGATGCGGTGCCCCGCAAGGAGAGCGTCGCATCCGCCGGGATGTGTGGGGTGAGGGACCAGCCGGCCTCGATGGGATCGCTGCCGAAGAGCCACTGATACCCGGTGCCGTTGTCCAGTTCCAGCTGCACGTCGACATCCGGGCCGCCGCGGCCGTATGTGATGTTGGTGCCAAGGATCGTGAGGATCGGATCGCGGGCGCAGTGGAAGTACAGGCCGTCGGGCGTGGGCGTCGCCGCTTCGTCGGGCGGCGCGTCCTCGCTGGCGTCGCCGACATCGCTGGCCTCGGGCGATGTCCCGTTGGGTTCCGTGCCGTTGGGTGCGGTGCCGTTCGGGGCGGTCCCATTGGGTGACGTGGCGTTGGTGGCGTTGGCTTGCTGGGTCAACTGCTGCGCGGGCCGCTGGGGCGGGACGATGCCGCGGTGCTCGACGGCGATGCTGTTGCCAATGACGAGCGTCAGGCTAACATCCTTGCCCGTCAAGGAGGCGCAGTGGGGCCCGTCGCCGACGAGGCAGATTCTCTCCCCTGCGCGCCAGTGATTGCCGTCCGAGTCAGCCTGGACCCGTTCCGACAGCGGCGCGATGATGCGGTCGCCGTCGACGTCAATGTAGACGTACGCATCGTTGAGGGGAACCGGTTCGCCTGCAACGAGTTCGACTTCGTACGAGCCCGGCTTGGTGATCCCGTTGACGCCGGCGGGCGTCGCGTCGACATCCTGGTTGGTGAGCTGGCTCGCGGCGAAGAGGACGCCGCCCGTCATGGCGATGGTGAATGCAACAAATGCAAGCACGTTGATGGGGTCGGCCGAAGCGTCGTCCCCTCGTCGTGCACCAGCAATGCCCCGCGACATGAGTCGTGGGTCGTCGTCGACAGTCCTTAAAGCGCGGCACGCCCGCCACCAGGCCTGCGGGTCAGTCACACGGTTGGGAGCGGGTGGCTCTGGGGCTGTGGGCACTGGTCCGCATTGCCCCCCGCGCCCCCTCCAGAACTCAACCGCCTGGGCCGCGGACCCCCGATGCCGTCGGCCCAAGGCCTTCGCGCGGGACTGTTCCCCGCAGGCGTCGGCCGTGGGACGAGCGGGTTCAGGTGTCGTCGCTGCGCCAGCGCTGCCACTTCTTGGCAAACGCATAGCCGACCAGCAAGACGCTGGGCGTGGCGGCGATGTACCCCAGGATCAAGCTGCGTTGCTCCTCGGCCAGGTACCGGGTCTGGATGCCGATGCGCGCCGTGCCGTTTTCCGGGTCCGGGTCGGGGACGGTGTCGCCGTCGTAGTAGTTGTCCGCGTTGTCGATCAGCATGCCGTAGCGCGTCTTGCCGTCGGCCACGATCGTGAACCCGTATGTGTCGTTGAGGCCGATGCGGCTCCACTGGGCGTGGTAGCTGAAGGGCCGGCTGATATCCAGTGTGCCACCGCTGGTGAGGGTGCTCGCCCACTCCTGATCCATCAGGTAAAGGTCAACGGCGCCGCTGACAACGGTGATCTCCACGAGGATGGGGCCGCCCTCAATGCTGGGCTCCAGGAAGTCGATGCGCGCCTCGCCGGGCGCCAGGTTGAAGGCCGGAACGCCGGACTCGCGCAGAACAACGTTTTCCGGGCTGTAGTAGACCGCCGCAAAGATGGCGCCGAGGACCGAGAGCCCGAGCAGGGCGACGATGACGCTGCGCATCACGGCTCCCTGGGGCTTGGGGCGGGTTCCGTCGGCGCGCCGGGCTGGCGGCGGCGCTGCAAGCGCGCGTGGACAATGGCTGCCAACGGGCCCAGCACGGCGGCGCCGGCGGCCGACCAGGTCATGATCGTGAGGGCCGGGTCGTACAACACCGAGTCATCCTTGGGGATGTCCCGGAAGAGGTACCAGGTGGCCAGCCACAGGGACGTGATCGCCGGGATCGTCACGAAACCGAGGAACCCGGTCATCGACGGCGGCAGAAGCGCGCTGCGGTACGTCACGGGCAGGCGGCCACGCGTCCCCCAGTGCCCCTCGATACGCTGCCGGAAACGCGTCCGGTTCAGGGTCACGGCCAGGCCCGCGCCCAGCACGGCGCCGAGCAGGTTGTAGTGCAAGTCCTGCATGGTGTTGATGTAGCCGCCCTGATCGATGGTCTGGAACCACGTCTTCCCCAGGTACTCGTACAACTCCACGCCCACGCCAGCGGCGAGCCCCGCCAACACCGACATGCCCCACAGCAGCCACGCCGGCCAGTCCAGGCGGCGGCGGTACTGGTACACCTCCAACAGGTACGCGATGCCCATCGTACTCGCGCCGATGCCGACGCCGTGGGTCAGGTGGTCCCACCAACTGATCACATGGTACGTGCCGTTGACGCCGTGGTAGCCGAACAGACCCATGCGGAACTTGTCCGGGCTACCCAGGCTCCCACCGCCGTAGTGCAGGAACAACGCGGCCACCATGACCCACTGGATGTAATGGGGAAGGCGCACGTCGTAACGCCAGATCACGTACGTTGCCGCGCCACCCATGATCACGCCCGAGAGCGCGTAGTTGCGCCACAACTCGAAGTCGCGGGCCTCGTTGACCAGCGCCAACGCGGCAGAAATCAACAGGCCCACGAAAAAGGGCAGAACATGGCGGAGCGTCGGTGGGTCATCGCTGCGCGCCATCTCGGTCAGTGTCGTCATGGTTCCTCCTTGGGCGGGCCGTCGCGTCGGTATCGTTCCTCTTTGGCGCACGCGCGACAGAGCCGCAGCATCACCCAGGTATCCGCCTGGCAAGCCCAGCGGTTGCAGTTGGCGCAGCGCGAGCGGCCGGGCCGCGCGCGGCAAACGTGGCACTGTGGGCCACCGCCGGCAGCGCCGGGTTCAGGCGTGATGTCCGGCACGCGGGACGCCCACTCCTCCAGCGCGCGGTTGCTGCTGGGCAGGGCGATGCGGCCGCTGCGTTCCTCCGCCACGACCGCCTCGGGGTCGGTTGACGTGGCTCGCCGGCGCAGGTTGAGCAGATCGTCGTCGTCGAGCAGATCCATGTCACCACGGAACGTCCTTGAGTTTGAGCCAATAGCCGATGCGGTTGACCAGCAAGTGCAACGCGGGCGTGCCCACGATGATCGTCGTCAGCGTTAGCCAGTGGCCAAGCATCGCCTCGGTCATCCAGCCGCTGGGCAGCATCGCGGCGCCGAGGACGTAGCCGGCGAGGCCGAAGACCACGAAATCGAGTTGGTCGAAGGGGAACCAGGGCGCGCCGCGTTCCTTGCCGCGGCGGCGCTTGAAGTAGCTCTCCACGGCGTCGCCCGTCAGGGCCAGGAAGCCAACAATGAAACCGAACAGGAAGACGCCCCACCAGGCGGTGGCTGCTGCGTCGCAGTTGACGCTGCCGTCGAGGGGGCCGCCGCAGTAGCCGTTGAGGCCGAAATCCAGGCCCGCCAGGAAACCCCCGGCGCCGTAGCCCATGGCAACAGCGGTGCCGCCGGCGGCGAGTCCGCCACCGATCAGGCCGCGCCAGGTCTTGCCGTCGCCCAGGAGTCGCTTCCCGTCCTTGTGCATGCGCCCGCCGTCGATGGGCGCCTTCCACCAAGGCAGAAGCTTGGCGGTGAAGACGGGGCTCATGTTGGCTACGTACGCGGGCAGGAAGAGCCACAGTGCACGCAGGATGGTCTCCCACACGGCCACAGCCGGCACAGGCACCCCTCAATAAAGGAGGCGCCGATCCTCAGGAGAGGGGCGGCCCTGGGGCCCCGGTGGCCAGCGCTCGTGCGCCCTGCGGCGCGGGAGAACCGCCCTGGCACCCACCCTTATCAAGGGGGGTCGGCCACTGCCCGGCGTGGGCGTCGTCTCGCTCTTCCTGCTTGCCTCAGCTAGGTCCGCTGCCCCGGCGGTGCGCGTCCTGATTCCCCAGGGGAGCCACTTGGCGGCCGTCGCGCAGCACGTACGGCGTCTGCAGGACAGTGGGCGTCGCGTCCTCTACGTGACGGCGGACCGGACCCACCCACTCCTGTCGGAGGGGTTCGCGGCGCACGGCGTGGACGCCCAGGGACTGTGGTTTCTGGATGCGGCGGGCAAGCCGGACACCGAAACCGGCGGCTCCAGCGTCGTCGAGGTTGTGCCGGCCCCGTCCATGTTGGAGCTGCTGGCCATGCGATGCGAGCAGCTCATCTACCAGGTCGGCCCAGAGGCGCATGTGATCGTCGACTCCCTGAACGCCCTGATGGGGCACAATGACAGCGACGCGGTGGAGGCGTTCACGCAGTACATGGCGCGCCGCCTGCGCCGGCTGGGCGTTCCCGGCGATTTCGTGCTGTTCAACAACGTGGACGGCATGCTCCTGCTTGATCACATCGAGTCCTGCACCGATTCCCGGCTGTTGCTGGGGGCGCCCGGCGAGGCCGATGCCCAGGAGGAACCGACGTGAAGCGAAGCCTGGCGGCGCTGTTGGTGCTCACCCTGTTGCTGCCCGTGCAGGCGGCCGAACCGGCCCCGGCTGCGGCGGTTCGCTTCGGTGGGCCCCTGCCGCTGGACGACGCGGCAACCGAGTCGCTGTGCGGCGAGGCCACGATTGCGGCCGGCGAGCAGATCGTTTTCGAGGCGACCGGGGCTTTGGCGCCGCCGACCCAGACGGGCTCGCGGACCTGCGCGCAGGCGACCGTGGACCTGCAACTGCCCGCCACAACCACCAGCCTGCGCCTCGATGTGGACGTGCAACTGGCCGGCACCGTGCCGGGTCGCATGGCGTCGTGGCGCCTTGAGGTCCAGGACGAGGCCGGCGGGCCCCTGGCCAGCCTGGACAGCGCCGCCAGCCAGTCAAGCCTCGACGTGCCCGCCAGGGGCCCGGTCCAACTGATTTGGAGCTTCGACATCCCGTTGCTCCTGCCCTCCCAACAGGTTCAGGTCACGATTGTGGGCGTCACGTTCGCCGCCGAGGCCGACCTGCCTGCGGCCAGCGTGGTGGAGCGCGAGTACCGGGCGGGGACGCTGCGCATCGAGGAGGCGTCCGTCGCCGTGGATCTGGACGAGGCCACGGCGGGCCTGGCGCAGGCGCTGATGCTCAGCGTGCCCGACCATTTCCGCTTCGAGGCCCTTGTGCTGCCCGATGGAACGCGCGTTGAGGCCGCGACGACGGCCGAGGCGTCCCCTGATGCGGTGCGCCTGGAGCGGGCCGGCGGGCTGTTGACCGTGCATGTTCCGGGCCAGGTCGTGGCCGGAGCCGGGCCCGGCTCGTATGAGTTGGTGGCCCGCGCGACGTACGAGTTGCAGCCCAACGCGGCGTTGACGCCGCTTGCCATCGCCCTGCTGGCGCTGCCGCTGACGCTGGCGGTGCTGGCGGAGCGCGGCGCGCGCGCCTTCGAACGCGAGGCCTTCGGCCACTTCGCCGTGGCTGCGCGCCGGTTGCGCCTCGGCGCCCTGCTTCTGGCAGCGTTCTACGCCGTCGTCTTCGTGGCGGCGCTGGTGGGCGGCCGCGCGGCCCTGATGACCGTTTGGCCCCTGAACCTGGAAGGCTGGCTGCTGTACGGCCAGGCGCTGGCGGCGGTTGCCGCGTTCCTGGGCCTCTACGTTGCGGCGCGGCGGCTGCGCATGATCGTGACGCCTCCTCCGGTCAAGTAGACGTGGCGGGGGCGCGCCGGCGGCGAGGCGACGCTTAAACCAGGCTCTGGTCGCAGAAGGCACGCCGGGAGCAGCCGCGGCAGCGGCCCCGGATCTCGTGGTTTCGGTCCGCGACGCCGGTCTCCTGGGCCTTCCCGATGGCGGCGAGCACGTTGCGCAGGCGCGTCTTGACGTCGTCGTCCCACGCGACGCGAAAGACGCCTTCGGGGTAGGCCAGCAGGCCGTACGGCGGCGGGGGCCCGTGGGCGACCTCAACGAGGCGCAGGTAGCACGCCAACTGGAGAACATGGCTCTCGTGGGGCTTCTCGGGAGTGCGTCCGGTCTTGACCTCGACGGGGACGTAGCCGCTGTCGGTCTGCAGGACGTAGTCGGGCCGCCCGGAGACACCCCATTCGGAGTCGCGCAGGGTTTCGCCGTCCCCCGTCAGGTCGGTGGCCAGTAGCCGGCCGGGCACGAGGCCGAACTCCCGCTGCTGGGCGAGGTATCGGCGCTGGGCGTCAAGGGCGATGACCATGAGTCCCACGCTGGACGACAGGAGAACGAGCGTCGTGGTGAGGAAAATCCAGTGCAGGGGGTGGGCGCGCAGGTACAGCACCTCCAGCGTCAGCAGCGTGGCGGAGGCCGCCAGGGCCAGGATGCGCGTCGACCAGGAGAGCGCCTGCCGGTAGTCGGTGTTGACCCGTTCGGCCGACCGTTGCTTGTGGCCGAGGCTCGCGTGGGCCTTGATGCCGGCCTTGGTGGCCTCGTCCTGGCTGTCGTGGCCGGTGCGAGCCAACAGCCAACTGTGGGGGCAATAGGCAAAACGACCCACATCCCCCGCGGAGGGCATGAGCCGGTATGGCCGCTTGGGGGCCAAAGGGCCTTGGGCCGGGGATGTTCACCCCTGGGCCTGTGTGCGTGGGGTTAGCCGTAGGAGAGGCGGAGACCCTTGCGCCGCAACTCCTCCTTGAGGCGTTGCCCGACCAGGAGCCCGATGACCATACCGGAGAGGTGG
>JBFJYU010000057.1:0-12521 GCA_041622435.1 Thermoplasmatota archaeon
AAGGTTTGAGGCAAAAGTTAGCGGGCCAATATGAAAGATTGGTTACGCATCTCGGTGCTTGGGACCGGGCGCGCGCCACCAGCCCGCGGGTTGCATTCACCGACAGGACACCACTGCCGCAGCATCGTGGCGCAAGAAACAATAAAAAAATCGGAAGGAAGAGGGGTAAGGGTTAGACAACGTGCTTACAGGAGAAGCAGGTCGCCGTTGGTGCAGCCGCCGCCCCAGTTGTCAGCCTCATCGAGCACACTGGTGCCGCCGCTGAGCTGCAGGCCGGGGACGTTGTTGGACTCGGCGTAGAACCAGGTGCCGGCGCCGGTGAAGAGGCCGCTACCGTAGGGAGAGCCGTCGCCGGGGCGGTCGTGGACGTACAGGGTGCCGGCGATGTCAATGACATCGTTGACGGGGCACAGGCCCGCATTCACATTGGCAGGCACAGCTAGCATCATGGCAGCGACAAAGGTCGCCGCGATCATGGTCTTCATTCTCGATCAACTCCGTTGCCACCGCCGAAGCGGCAGCAAACGGCCAAACACCGGCGCCTGCTTAAAATCCTTGCTGGACGCCTTCCGATGCAGGCGGAGGCGCCATGGGTCGCCGGAGAGGCCTAGGCATCGGGTGGTCGCACACAACGGGCGACACGGCGGTCGAGAAGCGTTTGAAACGATGAGAGAAAGGGGAGAGGGATTCCTCGGATCTTAGAAGATCAGAAGGTCAGCGTTGGTGCAGCCGGGGAAGTCGCCGTCGACTTCCTCGATGAGGCTGGCGCCGCCAGCCTGCAGGCCGGGGACGTTGTTGGTCTCGAGGTAAACCCAGGTACCGGTGCCGCCGGTGAAGCCGACGAGGGAGACCGGGATGTTGTCACCGGGGCGGTCATCGATGTAGATCGTGCCGGCGATGTCGAGGTCAAGCAGGTCGGTCAGGGGCACGTGGCAGATGGCCGCGTTGACGCCCGAGGGCGCCGCCAGCATCAGGGAAGCCGCTAGGGCTACCAGAGTCATGGTCTTCATTTGATCAACTCCGTCGCCACCAAAAGGTAGCTCGTTCGGAAACGCGACCTATGTTTTTACCATTTCGAACCCAGGCGACCGGCGCCCGCCGCCGACGGGGCGCTCACGTCACGGACCGGTGTAGCGGAGGATGTGCAAACCGGTGGCTTCGTCCACCGCGTACAGCAGCCCGCCGCGCTCCACGACGCCCCAGAAGTAGGGCTGGGGGCGGGGGCTGTCGGCGCGGGGCAAATCGGGCAGGTAGAATCCGAGGCTCTTGGGCGTGGCGAGGTCGGCGGTGGTGCCAGCGCCGATGACCCAGAGGCCCGCGTGGTTGTGGGCGAGGGCCACGCGGCCATCCCACGTGTCGAAGTTGTGGGGCGAGAACTCCAACGCTTGCACAATGAGGTCGCCCGGCAGGGTCCAGCGGCCAAGCGTGGCGGGCTTCAGGGGGTCGCTGGTGTCGATGAAGGCGAGGTAGCCGGTCTCGTCGGCCGCGATGATCTCGGGTTCGGCGACGGTGACGTGCCGGCCGCCGATGGGTGCGTCGAAGGGACGTGCCAGGTGGATGTTGCCCCGGCTGCTGGGGCCAAAGTCATTCCAGGTCCCGATGTCGCGGAGGTTGGCGGGGTCGCTGAAGTCGACGATGCGCACGCCCTTGTCCCAGTAGGCGATGTAAAGGAGCGTCTGGCCGGTCGTGGGGTGGACTTGGACGCTGGTGTCATGGGGGAGGTACAGGCGGCCCGGCGGGGCGCTCCCAAGCACCTGGTACGTCGATACGGGAGCCAGACCAATGGGAAGGCCGGCGTCGAGCGGCGGTTCCTGGACGCGGTAGACGATCACGCGCTGGGTGACGGGCAGCGTTCCCGTGATGGAGCCGTCGGCGCCGGTGAGCAAGTCGTAGGTGCAAACCACGAGGTACGCCTGGCCGTCGTTGTGGCGGTGGTAGGTCAGGGTGTGTGGCCCGTTGACCGGCAGCGGCACGAACGCGGCCAGCGCCGGCGCGTGCGCATCGGTGAGATCGACGATCGAGATGCCGCGGGCCGCAGCGGCTCCGGGCGGGGGCGGGGCTGCCCCGCCCGCGCTCGCGGCGGCCACGATCTGCTCGGGCGTGTTACGCTGCGAGGCGAAGAGCGCCCACCGGCCGTCGTCGGTGAACTCCACGTCAGCTCCGGGCAAGCCGTCAAAAGACCCCACCAGGCGGGGGTGCTCGGGGTTGGCGACGTTGATGATCACGAAGCCACCGAGCGACCCCGATCGCGCCATCAGGAGTGTGTCGCCGCGCAGGGCCAACTCCGTGTAGAAGGCGCCGCTGGCGATGGCGTCGGGATCCCCGCTGTCGTCGGCGCCATTGTGACGCCCGACGAGTTCCAGGTTTCGGCTGCCGCCGTGGCCGGGGCCGTAATGGTCATGGTCCTGGACGAGCAGGTCCAGCGCGGCAGCCTCGACGGCCAGCGATTCCGCCGCCAAGTCGGGGGGCCCGACGAGGCAGCCCGCCAGGCTGACAACGGCAAGCAGGAACAGGGCGCGCCGCATGCGAGGCATCCCAGGCGGCGTGCCGGCTAAAAGGGGTTGCTTGCAGCCAGGTCGTCCTCGTCCGGGGCCGCGTGGTGAGGAACCTCCAACTCGTCGAGGACCTGCGCGGTCGCCCCCAACGGCAGCCCAACCACATTGCTCCACGGCCCCACCGTGATGCGCACGTGCGGCGCCAGGAGCCGATCCTGAATGCCGTACCCGCCGGCCTTACCCCGCCACGCGCCCGAGGCGACGTACGCGTCCAGCAACGCCGGGGGCAACACATCCATGTGGACTGCCGTCACGACGCTGCGGGCCGCCACGACCCGTTCGTCCCACGCGGCGGCCAGGCCCGTCCAGACGTGGTGGGTCCGTCCCCCCAGCCGTCCCAGGTGGTCGCGCAGGGTCGCCTCGTCGCGCGCCTTGCCGATCAACTCATCGCCGAGTGCCACGACCGTATCGGCCGCCAGCACCCAGGCCTCAGGAAACCGGTCACTGACCGCCAGGGCCTTCTTGCGCGCGATCACCGCCACGGCCTCGCCCACGGGCAGCGAACGCGGCGCCACCTCAACCACGTCGGCGGCCTCGACGCGAAATTCATCAACGAGCAAGCCCAGCAGGACCCGCCGGCGCGGGGAGCGACTGCCAAGGATCACCTCGCGCACGCCGCTCAAAAGCCATCAGCCTTGAAAACGGCGCGGACCCGGTGCAAGCAGCGCCTCAGAAGAGCCAGGTGTCGGGGTTCGGGTGCTCGCAGTGCCCGTGCAGGTTGCCATCGTCCTGGCGCTGCAGTGCGTCGATGGCGTTGGACTCCAGGTACACGAAAGGCGTCGGCTCGTCGTCCACGTAGAGCACACCGAAGTCGGCGTAGTGGTCCTCCGGGCACGCGGCCCCGTGGACGCCGGGGTTCAGCATACCCGCGACCAAGACAACCAGCAACAACACAGACCTGTTCATTCTTGCTTCACCTCACGTGGGGCCAGTCAACCAATAGTTGACGCCACGCATTTAATTTATTCGGTGGCTAGGAAGCCATCCGGGGAGGGGCTCGGGGCCCCTGCCACGCACCGGGTTCGCTCAGAACAGGATGCTGTCTGGATGGCTGCACTTGCCGTCGTCGCCGGGCAGCCCCAGCAGCTTCCCCACGGCGGAATTCGTGGGCCCACGCTGGAGGCCCTGCTGGCCGTTGCTCTCCATGTAGACGTACTGCTCCTCGTGCAGATAGAATACGCCCACGGAGACCGCACCGTCATCGGTTTCGCAGTTGTTCGCCGCAGCGGCCGACCACGGTGCCAGCAGCATCAGACCAACCAAGAGAAGGGCGACACGCGATGACGCTACCGCCTTGATTTCCCTTAGACGCACAGATTTTGGAGCCATTCATCCACCTTAGAGTGTTCGGTGACTTCGAGAATCGTCACGATCGGCCTAGAGGAGCCAGCGGTCGGGGTCGCCGGCCGTGTAGCCGCAGTGGCCCGACCCGTCGGAGCTCGCCGTGTCGCCGGGCTTGGCCACGGGACTGTAGCTCGGGGGTTCGCGCTGGAGGCCCGCGACGCCGTTCAACTCGGCGTAGATGTAAGGGGCGGGGAACGTGTTCTCCGCGTTGCTCGACGGATTCATCAGGTGGTCGTCAACGTACAGCACGCCAAACGACGTGTATTGGTCGTTGCCGTCGCAACTGAGGTCACCATCGGCCGTGGCCGGGACGGCCAACATGGCCACAATTAGCGCGATACTGCCTAGTTTTTTCATGACTGATCCTACCTACCTACCCGAAGGCGGTCATTGATGACGCTCCACGCCTTAGATTGTTCGGTACCGCTGATTCGGTTCCGCAGGCGCCACCCTACTCTTTCAGAAGGGCGTCAATGGCCGCTTTGAGGCGCTGCGAGATGACTTGTCCGTCGGCTTTGCCGCGCAGTTCCGCCATGACGGGGCCCATGAGCGGCCCGAGGGCAGCCATTCCGCGCTCGCGAATAAATTCGCGGCGTTCCCCGGTGACGCGGGCGACGACCTCATCGACGACCGAGGCGTCGGCTGCGCCGGCGCCGGCGGCGTCAACGGCCTGCGCGACCGGAAGCGTGGGCTCCTTGTCGAGGACCTCCAGGATAGCGGGCAGGGCCTCCTTGGCGAAGCTGCCGGCGGCCAGGGCGGCAAAAACGTCTCCCAGGCGTGGCCGGAGCCGGTCCGGTTGCTCCCGCTCCGGGAGGAACTGGAGCAGCGCGCGGGCGGCCAGGCTGGCGTCGGCGCCGGCGGCCACTAGGCCTTCGAAGGCCGAATCCTCGCCCTCGCGAACCAGTTGGGCCGCGATCTCGGCGCTCACGCCGTGGGTTTGGACGAACCGGGCCTCCTTGGCCTCGGGCCGTTCTGGCAGCCGGCCGAGGATGTCCGCCCAGCGCTCGGGACCGATGCGGCTCGGCGGGATGTCAGTCTCGGGGTACATGCGCGCGGCGCCGGGCAGGGGCCGCATGAAGCGCGTGGTGTCGTCCGGCTGGGCGGCGCGCACCTCGCGGGGGACGCCCACGACAGCCTGGACGGCTCGCTCGGCGACCGCCTCGAGGGCACGGCGGGCGACGCTGGCCTTTTCGACGCACAAGACGAAGGCGTCCTTGGGGCCGAGGCCGAGCATCTTGCGCACGCCCTCGACTTCCGCGATTTCGATGCCGTAGGCGGGCAGTTCGTCGCTGTGGAAGACGCCCCTGACGCCGGCGGCCACCTTGGCGTGATCGGCGAACTCCCGGCCCAGACGGGGACCATCCTTGCTGGCGCCCTGGATCAGGCCGGCCCATTTGGGCAGCCCCAGCACCAGGACCCGGCCCTTGCTCTTGAGCGCCCGGGCCACGACCTTCGACTGGCTGGCGGCAAAGATATCCGAAACATCGGTGGGGGCGCCGATGTCGTCGGGGCCGAAGCCGCGCGACTCCAGTTCGCAGCGCACATGGTGCAGCCAGAGTTGGCGGCGGCACTCGTTCTCGATGACGCGGGGCACGGCTCGCAGGTCCTGGCAGCCCTTGATTTCAATTCGGTCGCCGACGCCGACGCTGACGTTGAGGTCCTGTCGGATCGTGCCGAGGCCACGCTTCACGCGGCCGGTGGCGCGCATCAGGGCACCGATGCGGCGCGCCGTCGCCTGGGCGTGCTGGGGATTGCGGACATCCGGAGCCGTGGCGAGCTCGATGAGGGGAATTCCCAGGCGGTCGAGGGTGTAGGTGACAAGTCCGTCCTTTTCCTCGTACTTGCGCGCCGAGTCTTCCTCGACGGCGATCGTCCAAACGCCCACGTCGCCGCCGTCGGCGTCGATGCGGCCCCCGGTGGCCACGAGTGCCGTGCGCTGGAAGCCGCTGGTGTTGCTGCCGTCGATGACGGTCTTGCGCATCACGTGCACCTCCGCTGCCGGGCGCGCCTCCACCAGGCCCGCAACCTGCAGGGTCACGTCCAGCGCGTCGGCGTTGAGGGGGTGCGGCGGCTCCTCATCGAGCTCAACGAGGCAGGCGTGGCCGCGCTGGGCGAGGTAGCGAAACGAACGGCGACGGCGGGCCTCCGCGCGGGCCGCGATGTCCACGTCGCCGAGTTCGCTCTGGGTGGCACGCAGGCGGCGATCGAATTGCGCGACGGTCAACTCCGCGACGCGGTCGGGGTCGATGACCTCGCTCGGGCAGTCGCAGTGCATCTTGGCCGTGTCGAGTTGCTGGTGAATCTCCAGACCGCAGCGGAACCCGATGGCCTCGTAGTCGAGGTGGCCGCCCAGCGCCATTTCACGCGCGACGATACCGTCGATGGCGCGCGGGCTCATTGGGCCACCTCCGGCTCCTGGACGTGCCCGAAGCTCAGGGGATCGGTGCAGGCACCGATCTCGCCGGCGACATCCTCCAGGAACAGGCGGCGCACCTCGTCCGGGTCCTGGGTGCGACCCAAAATCCACATCAACTTGATGTAGGCGACCTCGGGCAGCATGTCGCGCGCCGGAATGACACCCATCTTGAGCAGGTCGCGGCCCGTCGAGTAGACGTTCATGTTGGTGCGGCCATGGATGCATTGGCTGGCCATGACGACGTGCGCGCCGCGGGCGATGACGTTCTCGATGCCCGGCAGGCAGCGGCGGGCGATGTGCCCCAGCCCGGTGCCCACGATGACGGTCGCTTTCTTCACGACGTCCTCGATGTGGTCCGGCCACAGCCCCGGGTAACTCATGATCATGGAGACCTCCTCGTCCCAAACGGCATCGACGGTCGTCGGCCCCGCCGCGGCCTGGCGGTAGGGCCGGTCCAGTGTCAGGTCCTTGCCGCGCACCCGGCCAATCGGGGGTACGTTGATGGATTGGAACGCGTCGCGGCGGCTGGTGTGCATCTTGCGCACCCGCGTGGCGCGGTGGACGGCGACGCTCGCGTCGTCACTGGTTTCGTGCATGCACACGACGACCTCGCCGAGGTCCTTGTTGGTGGCAACGCGCGCGGCGGCCAGCAGGTTCAGGCCGGCGTCGCTGCTGGGCCGGTCGCTGCTGCGCTGCGCCCCGACCACGACAACGGGGCCGCTGAGGTCCTTCAGGCAAAACGCCAGGGCCGCCGCTGTGTAGCCAAGCGTGTCGGTGCCGTGGGGAATGACCACGCCGTCGGCGCCGTTGTTGAGGTGCCAGGCCGCGCGCTCGGCGATCTTGGTCCATTCGCTGGGCTGCATGTCCTCGCTGAACATGTTGAAGACCACTTCGGAGCGGACGTTGCAGAAATCGAACAGCTCCGGCGCGGCCGCCGCCAGTTCCTCGGGCTTGGTGGCGGGGAAAACGCCGCCCGTGCGGTAGTCGACGAAACTGGCGATGGTGCCGCCGGTGCCCAGCAGGGCAATCGTGGGCTTGGCCGGGTCCTCGGCCGGCAGGCTCAGGTCGACATCGCGAGGCTTCGACTTCGCGACCAGTTCGACACTGGCGCCGTCCAGGTTGACGCCGAGGTTGTAGCCGTTGTCCAGCTTGACGATCACGACGTCTTCGCCGCTGAAGGCGTGGCGCGGCATCTGGATGCCCTCGAAGACGTTCCCGTCGCCAGCCGTGACGCGCACGCGGTCGCCGGGCGCAGCTTGCGGACTCACGGGCGCGCCGATGTGGGGGCCTCGCTTAAAGGGAGCCACCCGCGCGGTTGCGGCTGCCGGTCGTGCGGCTCAAAAACGTCGTGGGGCCGCTACGATGCACTCGCCGTGAAGCGGAATGTCTGCGCCGCCGCCGACGGGTGGCGCCACTCGTGGCGCCATGTCACCGAGTGGTCGATGTCGGGTTGCACCTCTTCCAGCACCTCGATCACAAACGCGCAGGTCCCCGGCCCGGCCCGCCACGCCAGGACGACCCCAGAGCCTGCGGCGGTGCCGTTGCCCGAACCCTCAGTGCACGTTGCCTCGGCGCCGGCGACCGCCACCGAGGTGGCGCTGCCATTGCCGACGGCGAAATCAAGGTTGTAACGCCCGGGATCAAGGACCCCGGTGTTGCCGCCGCCAAGGATAAGGTCGTTGGGCGCCAGGAAGAACGAGCGCTCGATGGCAAAGCCGTCGCCGCCGCCGATCAGGTCCCGATCGCGCACCGCGTCGGGGCCGTCCTGCTGCCAGATTTCCCAGCGGGCGCCCTCCTCCTCGGTGTTTCGCATCAGGTCGCGAGCACCCAGCAGCACCAGCAACAGGAACAGGGCCGCCACGGGCACCACGAACCAGGAGGCCGGGATGGTGCGGGCCTTGGTGGGGTCGGATTTCCCCATCAAGGCTCCAGGCCCTTGACCAGCTTGCGCAGCGCGCCCTCGAGCTGGTCGCTCTTCTCCAACTGGTAGTCGTAGGCGACTTGGACGGTCTTGCCGGTGGCGTAGATCTTGCCCGACCGGCGGCCGCGGATTTCGTAGTCGAAGTCCCACGACTTGCCGCCGATGCGGCTGGTCCACATGTGGACTTCCGGCTGGGCGTCCATGTTCATCGGGACCTTGTAATCCAGCGCCGCGTGCGCCAGGATGAACGGGAAATCCTTCTCGCTCTTGCTGCCGGCGACTTCCGTGAAGAAGCGCATGCGGGCGTGCTCCAGGAAAGTGAGGTAGATGGCGTTGTTCACGTGACCCATGCCATCGATGTCATTGAACCGCAACTCGACGGGCACGACGAACTTGGGCATCAGGCCGCCTCCACCGCGCCGCGCACGCGCTCGGCGAGGGCCGTCAGAGAGTCTGGCGCGGCGCTTGGCCGGTCGGGGAACAACGCGTGGATCGGTCCGCCGCCGTCGCCCGCCTTGCGAGGGACGATGTGCAGGTGAACGTGGGGAACCTCCTGACCGGCCGCAGGGCCGTCGTGGATGGCCAGGGTGGCATCGTCGGCGCCGACGGCCGCCAGCAGGCCCGGCAGGATGCGCTGCGCCGCGACCATGAGCCCGCCAGCGTCCTCGGCGCTCAAGTCGTTCAGCTTGGCCGCCGACTCCTTGGGAATGACCAGTGTGTGCCCCTCGCGCAGGGGACTGATGTCGAGGAAGGCCAGCACCCGGTCGTCCTCGTACACCTTCGCGGCCGGAATGTCGCCCCGGATGATGGCGTCGAAGATCGTTTCGCCCATGGGCGCCCCGCAGCCCTGCGGGTCTTTAGCGTTGGCGTCGCCCATGGATGTCGAGGCACGGCCGCCGGCGCCGGTTTCCTAGATCCACCCAAGGAGGACGGCGGCGCTGAGAACGATGGCGAAAAGCAGCCCCAGACCCCACAGGATCAGCGCCCGAGCGAGTTGGCGGTCCACGGCGCCGCCTAGCCGGGCGGCTTCATGGTCGCTTCGCCTGGTTGCGAGCCGGCCGGCAAATCCGGCGCACCCGTGCCGGCCTACGGCCTAGTGGGACCCACCGAATCCGCCCGCAAGGCCTTCCAGGCCTCCCAGTCCCCGGCGCCAACGGCGCCGGCAAATCCGGCGCACCCGCGCCGGCCTACGGCCTAGTGGGACCCACCGGATTTGAACCGGTGACCGACGGGTTATGAGCCCGCTGCTCTGGGCCAGACTGAGCTAGGGTCCCGCCCGTTTGGCTAGGGCCGCGCGGCTTTCAACGATTCGACACCCCCGTCGTCGCCGGCACGCGCCCCAGCGACGGTGTCGCGCACCGGTTCGGCGCCACAAGAGCAGTGCTTATGGAGAGCCAAGCGTTGGTTCGCTTTCCAGCCGCGACCGCCCCGCGCCGATGGCAAACCGGCGCTGGGAGGCCACGTGATCGGGAGAGCCAACATGCCAAGCAAGACCCCCAGCAACAACGGCGCCAGGGCCACCACGGCCAGCAAGGCCACCAAGAAGACGGCGACCAGCAAGCGTGCCGCCAACGGCGCCAAGGCGACCCCCGCCGCCAAGCGTGCGCCGGGCAAGGCGAGCGCCACGGGCAAACGGAGCAAGGGCGGCGCCGACGGCGTGGAGCAGATCTTGTCCGAGGCCTTGCTGACGTCGATCGCCGACGATGCCTTCGTCGCGGACCTGGAGGAGCGGCTGCGCCAGCGCATCGAGGAGGAGGTCGACCGGCGCGCGGGGGTATTCATCGTGCGCCACCCCGACGGCGACCCGGTACGCATCGAGGCCTCGCACGAGGCGTTCCCCACGCTCCTGAAACTGGCGTCGATGCGCGAGAACGTCCTGCTCGTCGGCCCAAGCGGCTCGTCCAAGACCACCAGCGCCCGGCAGGTGGCGGCCGCGCTCAAGCTGGACTTCCAGACCATCAGCCTGGGCCCGACAATCACGGAAACCCGCATCTTCGGCTACCAGGACGCCCAGGGCCGCATCGTCGAAACCCCCTTCCGCCGTGTGTACGAAAAAGGCGGCGTGTTTGTTTTCGACGAATTCGACAACGCGAACCCGCTCGTTCTGAACGCCATCAACAGCGCGCTGGACGCCGGCTTCGCGACGTTCCCCGACAAGCTCGTGGAGCGGCACAAGGACGCCGTCTTCATCTGCACCGCCAACACCTACGGCCGCGGTGCCGACCGGTTGTACGTGGGGCGCAATCAACTCGACGCGTCGACGCTGGAGCGCTTCGCCACGGTCTACTGGGATTACGACGAAGAGCTGGAGCGCGCGCTGGCCGGCGACGACGAATGGGTCGACCGGGTTCAGGCCGTGCGGCGGGCCGTCGCCGCCAAGGGCGTGTCGCACATCGTCAGCCCCCGCGCGTCGATCAAGGGAGCCCGCATGCTCGCCGAGGGCTTCGACCACGAGGAGGTCGAGGAGATGGTCCTGTGGAAGGGCTTGGACGAGGACCTTCGCGAATCCATCCTGGCCGCCATGGAGCCGGCCCCCGGCGTCGAGGTCGTGGAGGGACCCGCAGCGCGGACTCAGGGCCGGACGCCGGATGCCATCGACCAGGTCCTCGCCCGGCGGCGGTAGGCGTGCCGCCAACGACGCTGATGCGCCGCTTCGACAGCCTCGGAGACTTCGTCCGGGCCGCCGAGGGGCCCAGCGACCTGGCCGACGACCAGCGGGCCAGCCGCGTGCCCGGCCACGACGACTGGTACGGCACCGGAGGCTTCGAGGAGGCGGCCCGCCTGGCGCGCGCCGGCTGGATCGAGGGCGCCCGGGGGCTCGCCCAACGCAAACGGCGCGTGCGCGCGCTGGTGCAATTGCGCAACCACCTGCCCACCATCGAATACGACATGCACGGAATCGAGCCCGACATCGGGCGGTTCCTCCAGGGCCACCCGCGCTGCATGCTCAACGTCTCACCCGCCATCAGCGCGCCCGCCGGCCGGCAACTGATCACGCTCGCCATCAACGTGACAGCGTCGAGCTCGACGCCCAGCCAGGCCTACGCCAACCGGGGTGCCGCCGTCATGGCGCTCGTGGAGGCCTTGGAGCAGGCCGGCCACGCGGTGCGCGTGGTGGCCCAAGAGGCGGTCCGGCCGCCGGGAACATCGGGGCGCAGCCGCGACGGGGACCGGTACCAGGTTGAGGTGCTTCTGAAAGACCACAACCAGGCGCTCGACGCGTCGCGCCTCGCATTCGTCCTGTGCCACGTGTCGTTCCTGCGCCGCCTCGTCTTCAGCCTCAAGGAGACGGAGCCTCCATCGGTGCGCCGCGCCTTCGACTTCGGCGGCGCCGGCAAGTACGGCATCGCGTGCGCGCCCGCCGTCGAGCGGGAGTTCGACGTGTACGTTCCAGCCCTCAAGCCCCGCAGCGACGTCGACTGGCGCGACGAGCACGCCATCGGCGCCTGGGTGGCCGAACAGTTGACGCGCCAGAACGTCGCCGTCGAAACCGTGTGACCCGCAGCCTCGCCGTCGCGCCTTCAACACCCTTGTGGTGAGATCGTTTGAATAACTCGCGAGCGCGCCGCGCCGGGCGTGAGCGCCGCGGCCCGGTCGTCCGGCGCCACAACACGTATCAGCGCCGCCGCCTCGGCGCCCAGCGTGAACGTGAAGGCTCTCGTCTGGGGCGCGCTCTTCACCGTGGCCGGCATCGGCGTGGCCGCGGCGTGGCTGCCCGGCGCGACCGACCTCGCCACCGGTCCCCGCGTCGGCGCGGCAACCCTGTTCATCACATTCGGCGTGACGCTGATCGCGATGGCCAACGCCAGTTGGGTCCTTCGCATGACCACCCGCCCCGAGGACTACCGCGGCGGCTGCCCGGTGGGAACCAGTTGCGTCGGCTGCGGCGCGTTCAACATGAAACCCCGCACCACGTGCCGCAGTTGCGGCGCCGATGTGCTCGAGGCCAGCGAGCCCATCCGATCCGAAGCGCTTTAACACCCGCATGAGTCGGCGGCAACGCGCCAAGGGAGCCAAACGGAACCCCGCACACGGCTTCCGCTTGGGGCCGCGTTGACGGCCCGGAAGCTCACTTCGTTCGCATCCGCCCCGCTCACACTGGCCTCCGGCCAGCGGTCACGGGGCAACTCGCATTCGCTCCTTGCCCCGGCAACACGGCCCCCTGCGGTGGCCGCGTTGACGGCCCGGAAGCTCACTTCGTTCGCATCCGCCCCGTTGGTGTAGCGGCCAATCATCCCAGCCTTTCAAGCTGGTCACACGGGTTCAAATCCCGTACGGGGCACTT
>JBFJYU010000058.1:0-12520 GCA_041622435.1 Thermoplasmatota archaeon
CATCGCTTACGTCCCCGGGGGCAATCATCAGGTTTTCGGCCTTGACGTTGCCAGCCACATTGAACAGCTCTTCGGTGGCGATGGAGCCAACACCGATGCGGCCGTCGCCCTTGATGAACAAGTGGGGCATGAATTCCTGGCCCGTGCCGATACCGCCAAAGAGGACGCCACCGTCAGGGGCAGCGTCGTTGGCGTCGGACTGTAGGAAGATGTAGCAGTCGTTGAAATCGTTTGGTCCACAGTGGGTGGCTTGACTGCCCGAATCTTGCCTGAAGATTCGCAGACCTTCCGCGTTGGCGTGGCCGACGTGAATCGAATTAGAGAGATCCGTGTTGGATTCGGGGAAGTCTCCGCCGAATTCCTTGGTTCCCTTAAGCTCGATGCCGTCCAAAACGCTCAGGCTGCCGTCGACGGTCGACTTACCGAAGTCATTGCCGTAGTTGATGATCAGGCCGCTGCCGCTGCCGCCATCCACGAGGGCACGGCCCAGGCCGCCCGTTCCACCGGAGTTGCGGCCCTTCAGGATGAAGTCCGCGCCATGCGCCACAACGTTGCCGTGGACAGTCAGAGTTCCGTGCATGGTGTCGCTGGTGTCGCTACGCAGGAACTTGCTGCTGTCCAGGCCATCGAGAGTGTCGGCGTCCTGGTCACTTGCGGCAGCGTCGATCCGTCCCGACAGGGCGGCGTCGGCCGCAGCGCGGGCTACGGCTTCGGTGTTGATACGGGATCCGAGGCTTTTGTCGGCCTCGGCGCGGGCTGCGGCTTCGGCGTCAATGCGGTCGCTGAGACCATCGCCTGAGCGGCTCTGGGTGGCGGCCAGGTCGTCAAGGCGAGCGGACATTTCGACATCCGCTGCTTCCCGGCCCGCCTTCTCCGCGGCGTCTGCGGCTTCGCGGGCGGCCTTTTCGGTGGCCAGGGCTGCCTCGAGGGCGGCGTCTGCGGCTTCTCGGGCGGCCTCTTCGGCGTCCAGGGCGGCCTTGATTTCGGCGTCCCACTCCCTGAGCTTGGACAGGTGGACGCCATCCAGCAGGTCGGCGTTCAGGCCGCTGTCGGGACCGTCGTTGATGCTGGTCCAGATTTTCTCCGGGCCAGCCAACAGGGCGTCGCGCGTGGCGGCCAGGCCGTCCGCGTATCCATCGGCAGCGCCTTGGCACCCGTCGGCGCGCGCGCTTTCGGCCATGCCTTGGCTGTCGGGCGAATCGGGAACCGTCGGCGCGTCGGGTGTATCAGGGGCGTTGGGCGCCGTTGGCGCTTCGGGAACGTCGGGCGCGCCAGGCGTTTCGACGGGGATGTCTCCGTGGGCGTCCGATGAGCCAGCGCCGTCGCAGGGGTTACCCGGGGGTGCTGGAGCGTCGGGGGCTGTCGGGGCATCAGGTGCGTCTGGCGCATCGGGGGCAGTCGGTGGATCCGGGGCGTCTGGGACTGCCGGTACATCCGGTGCCGTCAAGTCCGGTGCATCGGGGATCTCAGGTGCGTTTGGCACGCCCTGCGCGCCGACCAACGTTGCGCCAGCAATCAGCATCAGCGCGACCGCCAGGGGGGTCAGATTTCGGTTCATGTGTTGTCTCCTCGCGCGCGGGCCCAACCAACCACGGCCAGCACCGCGCGGGAAAGCAGGGTAAAGCCTGATCACAGAAAGATTGTTGCATAGAATACTAATGATCTGGTGGCTAGATCGGGCGGGCGCCGAGCGAAAACCGTTCACACCATGTCCCCATCGCCGGCCCCATGCACGACCTGACCGGCCGCCGCGCCCTGGTGGGTGGCGCCAGCAAGGGAATCGGCCGCGCGGCCGCCCTGGCGTTGGCCGCCCGGGGCGCCGAAGTCACCGCCCTGGCGCGCTCATCCGACGCCCTCAAGGCGCTGACCTCCGAATTGGAAGCCGCCGGGGCCCCGCGCGCCCACGCACTCGTGGCCGACCTCGACCACCGCGATCGGCTGCGCCACGCCGTCGCCGCCCACGTGGACCACGTCGGACCCCACGAAATCCTCGTCCACAACACCGGCGGGCCGCCCAGCGGTCGACTGCTCGACGCCACCGAGGACGATTTCCTCGGCGCGTACGGCCGCCACCTGCTCGGCGGGCACGCCCTCGTCCAGACCCTGTTGCCAAGCATGGAGGCGGCGGGCTACGGCCGCATCGTCAACGTGTTGTCCACGTCCGTGCGCGAGCCCATCCCCGGCCTTGGCGTATCCAACACCACTCGGGCCGCCGTCGCCAGTTGGGCCAAGACGCTCAGCCGCGAGTTGCCCCCCGGCGTCACAATCAACAGCATCCTGCCCGGCTTCACCGACACCGAACGCCTCAGTTCGCTGGCCGACCAGGTGTCCGGCCGTACGGGCCAGGAGCCGGAAGCGGTGCGCGCCGGCTGGATCGCCGCCACGCCGGAGGGTCGCCTCGGGCGGCCCGAGGAACTCGGCGAAACCATCGCGTTCCTGTGCAGCCCGGCTGCCGCCTTCATCCGGGGCACCGTCCTGCCCGTTGACGGCGGACGCCTCCACTCGATCTAGCCCGGCCTGGGCCCGCTACGCCGCGCCAGGCGTCGATAGGCGAACCTCGACGCGCCCGTCGACGACGCGGGCCTCGTGGATCGGCAGCCGCCCGGCCCACTCTTGGCCCGGCTCCGGCTGGCCTGTCTCCAGGGAGAATGTGGCGTCGTGCAGCGGGCACGTGATGCACCCCGCCGCGACGTGGCCGCCTTCGAGGGACGTGAACTTGTGTGGGCACAACGCCTCGGTTGCCGCCACAGCCTGGCCGCTGCGCACCAAAAGCACCGGCTCGTCCCCGGCTATCACCACGGTGGCCAGGCCCTCTGCCAGGGCGTCCAGCGGCCCCGCATCGTGCCACCCGTGCTGGGAGGCATCCGCGCGTGCTTGCACACATCTGGGCACTCGACGTGGGTGTTGAGTGTTCCGGCCGGTGGCCCGGCTCAGAGGCGGGCCATGAGCAGGCTGCGGCCGATGCCGACGACGTCGCCGTTGCGCAGCGCCTGCGACGAGCCCCGCCGCAAATCCTGGAAGTTGAGTTGCGTGCCCTTGCCGCCCTGGATGTCCTCCACGCGGTAGGCGCCGTCCTCCCAGGAGATTCGGGTGTTCTGGGGCGCGATGTACGGGTCGTAGTCGAGACAAACGTCCGCCTGGTTGCTGCGACCGATCAGCCACGATCCCTCCGGCCGCCGCGGGAGTTGGAACGTTCGGCCCTCCCATAGTCCCTTGACGAGCACCAGGCACGGCGTCGACAACTTGAACGACGCCGGCAGCGACGGCGCGCGCACGGCCATGCGCCGTGGTGCGTCGGGCGCCTTGAGTCGGCCGACATCGTTGACTTTCTCCGCCAGCGCGTACAGCGCGGGTTGGTTCAGGACGTACTGGGCCGCGCCGCCGCCGTCGGGCTCTCGGAACGTGACGACGCCGAGGTCGATCAGGGGTTCGAGGTACTCGCGGTGAAACGCCTCCGGCGATGGCGCGGGGCCGGCCGGGAGCGCCTCGTAGCGCAGGCTGAGGGCGTGAATCTGGTCCAGCGAGTGGGGCT
Organism: Thermoplasmatota archaeon; assembly: GCA_041622435.1. GTDB lineage: Archaea > Thermoplasmatota > E2 > JACPAO01 > JAHFTW01 > JBFJVP01. The sequence continues at coordinate 3,533 of JBFJYU010000058.1, forward strand.
GGATCAGCCGCCGGAGGAGCGACAAGCGGAGCGGATTACCGAGCGATGTCAGAACCTCGGCGATTTGCAAGTCCGAGGACTCTACCATAGACTCACGTCCATGCCCGCCACCCTTCTTAGTTCAATGCGTGGCTATTCAATCTAGTATGGTCGCGGCCAGGGCCACGCCAGGGCTCGGCGCGCCCCCGGCGCGCCCCCGGCGGGCGCGCCCTGGCCCTCAGGGTTGGCCGGCGCCCAAGCGTTGAAGTGGGCAATCCGGCTTTGAACGGCCCATGTCGAACCAGGAACTCGTGATGCCCGGTCCGAAGCTGGAACCGCTTCCCAACGGCCTCGTCAACTACGGACGCACCGACAACGGCATCGCGGTCATCGAACTGGACGACGCCCCCGCCAACACGTACACGCACGAGATGATGCTGGATCTCGATCAGGCCATCCTCAAGGCCCGCTTCGACGACAGCGTCCACGTCATCGTCCTCACCGGCAAAGGCGAGAAATTCTTCTCCGCCGGCGCGTCGATCGACATGCTCAACCGGGTTACACCGGAATTCAAGTATTGTTTTTGTTTGCACGCCAACGAGACGCTGCTGCGGCTGGAGCACACGCCGAAGCTGGTCATCGCGGCGCTCAATGGCCACGCCGTCGGGGGCGGCCTCGAAATCGCGATGGCTGCGGACATGCGCATCGCGCGCCGCGACGCCGGCAAGGTGGGGCTCCCCGAAGTGAACCTGGGAGTCCTGGCCGGGACTGGCGGCACCCAGCGCCTCGCCCGGCTGGTGGGGCGCAGCAAGGCGATCGAACTCATGGTGACCGGCAACAACATGGCGTTCGAGGACGCCGTCGAGCTGGGCATTGTCAACCAGATCATCGATGGCAACGCCGCCGACTTCCGCCGCGACGTGCTGGACTGGGCCAGCCAGTTTTGCCCGCCGAACAAGGCCTCCATGGCCGTCGGCCACATCAAGCGCAGCGTGATCAGCGGGCTTGAGGTGCCGCTCGAGTCCGGCCTCACACTTGAGCGCGAGTTGCAGAGCCTCCTGTTCAAGAGCAGCGACGCCAAGGAGGGCATCGCCGCCTACGTCGACAAGCGGGTGGCCGACTTCAAGGGCGAATGATGGCCGAAGCGCAGCCTGCCGCCACCGGCTGGGCCGTGGCGACCCACCTTTGTGCGCTGAGCTGGGTGGCCAACGTTCCCGGCGTGCTTCCCACGCTCGCCGTCTGGGCCCTTCGCCGCAAACACGCGGGCGACCATCCCCACGCTGCCGCTGCGCTGCGCTTCCAGGCGGCCGTTGCCGTCGCCGCCGCGCTGGTGTGGCTGGCGTTCTTGGCCGTTGGCGGCCTCACCGGGATCGTCTGGGTGGTGCCTGAAGTCCTCCTGGCGCCGTACGTTCTCGTGGCCATCAGCATCGTGCCGTCGCTGCGCGCGGCCGGCGCCGCGTCCCGTGGCCTGATGGCGCGTTACCCGGTCACGGGAGCCGCAACCGCTCCACCGTGACGTCGCCGGCGGAGCCAACCTCCATCACGAGTCGCAGGGACTCGACGCCCGCCACTCTCGCGTAAGGGGCCTCCGGCCACGATGCGACCGTCTGGCCCGCGTCGGTCTCCAGCCGCGCGCGCGCCGTTGCCGCCCCGCCCATCTCGACTGCCACGTCCGCGGCCGCCAGGGACACTTCGGCCTCGCCGCCAAGCGGTGATGTCGGGAAGGACTCGGCGACCCGGTCTGCGACGAGCGGCTGGGCATCGACGAAGCGCACGCCCGTCGTGCGCAGCACCACATCCTGGTCGCCGCGCGCCCAGGCGCGAAGCACGATGGGCCCGGCCGCGTCCAGGCTCAACCGGTGATCCGCCGCGCCCTGGCTCCAAACCGTGCGGTTGGCTCCGTCGAGGATCACCAAGTCGCCACTACCGCCGTTGACGAACGTCGCGTTGATGTACAAGGTTCCCGGCCGATCGGCCTCGAAGCGCAGCCTTGCCGCGTCCTCCGGCGCGTCCAGCACGAGCGCCGCCGGCCCCGCCAACTGGGATGGGGTCGGGTCTTCGGGGGGTGGCAACGGGCTCCCCCCCGGCCCGGGGCCGCGCGGGCCTACCGGTTCCTCTGCGGGAGGGGGTGCGCCCAGGCAGCCCGCCAGCAGCAGCGCGGCGAGCACCAGAGCCGTGGGCGCCGGGCGGCTGCGAGCGCTGCTCGATGCGGCCATGGTGCAGCGTGGAAGGAGGAGGAGTTGAGGGTTGCGGTCGCCCATCGGCTGCCTACGTGTAGCCCATGTTACGCACGTCGCCGCCGCCGAAGTAGCTCGGGATGTACAGGGAATAGTTGGGCGCGTTTACCGTGTATTTGGTGACGTAGCACTGGATCCAGTAGCCGTTCCAGCACCATTCCTTTTCCTGGCCCTTGTACGTTAGATCTCCAGGGTTGATGGTGAGCCAACCCCACTTCTCGATGACGAGGTCGTGGTGGTACAGGTAGGCGTAGGAGGCGCTGCGGTGCAAGAAATTCTGGCACACGATTCCAATTCCTTGATCGAAGCAGCGCTTGTGGGCTGGCAGGATGGCCTTGAGTTCAACCTCGAAGCGGCTCATGTCCTCGAAGTACATGCCCAACTGCTGGGTCGGCTTGTCGGCGAGCGCCAGCGGGAGGTAGGCCCACAGGTAGATCTGGTCGGCGGTCCCAGTCCCCTTGGTGTTGAAGTCGAGGGACATGATGTTGTTCCATTCCTTCGTGATCGTCGTGCGGAGCGTCCGGGGCAGGTTGTCGAGGTCCGCGTACACGTAGCCGTTGGTGCCCAGCTTGCGCCCGTCGACGTACGCTTGGGCGTCGAAGCCGGAGGTGCTGGCATCGAGGTACAGGTACGGCTCGATCTCGCCGCCGCCGACGTTACGCATGCGGTAACTGATGCTGGCGGATGACGGGATGTCGCTGAGGTAGGCGTCGATGTCGAGGTCGTGGTAGCCGATCTGGGCGATGACGCGTGCCCACGCGATGCCCGACGAGGCGCTGTGGCTGTAGGTGAAGCCGTCCAGGCTGCCGCCGCTGGTGTACGTGCTCCACGTCGCGTCCACGGTCTTGGGCAGGCTCGGCGCCTGCACGTAGATGAACGTCTTCGTGTTCTCGTTGCCGAACCGTCCGATGATGTCCTGTACGCTGCTGGTCGCCGCGTAGCGCACCCGGCCAATCGAGTACCAGCCGCCGTCGCTCACGGTGAACTCAGCCCGCGTGATGCTGCTGGGCAGGCTCTTCAGCCGCACGTAGAAGGGTGTTCCGTCGCTGTTGCCGTGGGCGATCACCTGGCCCAGGGAGCTGCTGGCGCTGTGGCTGTACTCCAATTCCCTGATGTTGCCGCCGCTGCCGGCGAAGTAGAGGCTGGCGTCCAGGCTGGAGGGCAGGCTTGACAGTTCGGCTTGTACGTAATCGGACGCGCCGGAGTACGGCCTGAACAAGACGATCAGGGACGAAATGGTGCCGCTGGCCGAGTAGTCCAGGTCGACGAAATTGTACGTGCCCCATGTGGTGCGCCGCGAGAAGTCTGCCGTGAAGCTGGACGGGACGCGGTTGATGTCGCCGACGACGTAGACGGCGCCGTCGAAGGCGAACCGGAGCCGCACGGTGCGGTCGGCGGAGTACGTGACGGTGGCGCCATCGCCGAAGGTCTCGGGGGTGAAGGTCAGATCGACGCGGCGGGGCATGGAGTCCAGGGTCGCGTACACGGTGTTACCCGCGGTTTCGACGTAGAACTCGACGGTTCCGCGCGCGTCGTCGGCGTCCAGGCTGATGATGGGCGCGCCGTTGTTGGGTCGCACGCAGACCTTGAGGTCCGCCGGAATCTGGGAGCCGAAGACGAAGAAGCGGTGGCCCTCGTAGGCGACGCCGATGCTGAGGCCGGAGCGCGAGCCGAGCGTGTGGATGTAGTTCATCTCGAAGCACACCTCGACACTGGTGCCGAGGCTCAGCGTCGGCATGACGGTGATGGTCCCGTCGGGGATCAGGTTCCCGTTGAGGTCGGCGGGGTACGGGACTCCGATGGCCCAGGCCTGGCCGACGCCGCGAACGTACAGGGTGAGCAGCGGGTTGGTGGCGCCCATTGGAATCGATGCGTCGATGTCGGTGTCTGCCTCGCTCGCCAGCAAATCGGTCAATTGCTCGGGCAGGGGCACCGGCTCGAGCGGGGGCGCTTGCGACTGCTCGATGAGCGCGGACGTGTCCGGGGCCTCGGGCTGCGGCGCGCGCGCTTGCAGGTCGGCCTCCGTGATTACGGGGGGCTCCGCGTCGCCGCCCTGGGTCAGTTCGAGAACCAGGGGCTTGCCCGGTGAGGGGTTCGTCGCCACGGCGTGCCGGTCGCCAAGCACAGCCACGACGGCGTCGCCGGGCGCACCCAGGCTGAAGGCACCGTCGGGCCCGGTTATGACCGCTGTTTCGTTGCGGGGCTCGAAGCCGTCGGTCGCCGCGTCGGCCACCATGACCGTCGCGCCTGCCGCCGGTTGCCCGTCGGCGTCAACGACCCAGCCAGAAAGGTCGGATGGCGTGGCCTGAGAGGTCATCGCGACAGTCGTACTCATCAGCATCATCAGGGCTACAACAAGGGTTGGGGAACGCACGTAACCACCGGCCGCCGGATTTTCGTGCGGATAAAAAAGAGGTTCGCGATGTTACCCAATCCATGCAGCAGAAAGCCTGCGCGCTGCCGTTGGCCAGGCGGCTGAAGCCGGTCCGCGTATGCCCTGGGTGGCGTGCTCCAATAGCCGTGGCGCCCCAGGCCATGCGTGGATGGCGCCGGATTGTCGCGTGGGCAGGCCTTTGGTCGGGATGTCGGCGGCCCGTTCCCGTCGCTTTTTGGCGGGCACGCGGGTGACTCGCGTCATGCGCCCTCCCATGGACATCCTGGCGCTGCTGTCGAACCCAACCAACCGGGCGTTGATCTGCGAACTGGAGGCCGGCCCCTCCTATCCGCGGGCGCTCGCGCGGCGCCTCGGCGTCACCGAAGGGCAGGCCCAGCGCCGCCTGCGACAGTTGGCCGACGCCGGGCTCGTCGTCGGCGGCTGGCACCACGACGGAAAAACCGTCAAGCGGTACAGCCTGAGTGTGGGCGAGGTGCGCCTGGAGTTTAGCGACGGGACCATCCGGCCCGTACTCGGAGATGCGGTCGGTCCGACGCCGCACCGACCACGAAGCTAAGTCCCCCACGCGGGTCGGTTGCCTGGTGTCATCATGGCTACCGCGAATCCCAAGAACAGCATCCCGGCCGACCTCCAGAAGGAACTGAAGCAAGCTTTCGGGCTGGTTCCCGCCTTTGCCTACGCTACGACCCCTGAGGCGCTGCGCCTGTGGTGGGGCGAGATGCGCGACTTCCAGCTCAACGACAAGACAGCGCTATCGGGCAAGGTGAAGGAACTCATCGGCATCGCCGTGGCAGCGCAGATCCCGTGCGAGTACTGCATCCTCTTCCACACCGAGGCCGCACGGCTCAACGGCGCATCCGAGCAGGAGATCCAAGAGGCGATCTTCATGGCCGGCGTGACGCGGCAGGGCTCCACGATCCTGAACGGGGCGCAACTGGACTACGCCGTCTTCAGCCGCGAACTCAAGCAAATCGTCGCCCACATCCAGAAGCAGGCGGGCCAACTCGTCCACGCCTGAGCGCGCGGCACCGGCCCCGCCGGTTTGATCGGCCTGATCAGCCCGGCCTGCCGGATCCACCCTCTTCAAGCCATGACGCCGGCGCCTCGCAACAGCTTCCGGTCGAGTTCGGAGAGCGGCACGTCGGGGGCATCGCCCGCCACCCAGGCGTGATCGGGCCCAACGTCGGCGGAGGCCACCCGGTGCACCGAGACACTCCAGACCCGATGGCTGAACACGTGGCGCACCTGGGCGACGCTCCGACCAGGCGCCTGCCCGCCGGCTGGCCCCAGAACCCGGGCCGCCGTGTCGCGCAAGGCCTCCCGGCCGCGCCGCACGTCCATGGGTAGCCCCCACAGACCGCCCAGCAGGCCCGGCGGGCGGCGGCGCAGCAAAACCTTGCCGTCGCGCTCAACGAGGAACGCCGCGACGCGTTGGGCCTGGGGCCGCGCCCGTGGGCCGGTGACCGGAATCTCGGCCGTGCGCCCCTGCCGGTTGGCCGCGCACCAGCCGGCCACCGGGCAAGCGGGGCAGTCGGGCGCCCGCGGCGTACAAATCGTGGCTCCCAGCTCCATCAGGGCAACGTTGAACGCGCCCGCGCCGCCCTCACGGGGAACCAGGGGCTCGATTCGGTCGTGAATCAATCGCCGCACCGCCGGCTCACGAACATCAACCGCCTCCCCCTCGAGACGGGCAACGACGCGCGCCACGTTGCCATCCACCGCCGGAAGAGGAACATCGAACGCAATCGAGGCCACGGCCCCCGTCGCGTACGGGCCCAGGCCGGGCAGCGCCCGCAGCGCCGCCGCATTGGCCGGCAGTTGGCCGCCGTGGTCCTCAACCACCACGCGGGCCGCAGCATGCAGCCGCCTCGCACGAGCATAATAACCGAGCCCAGCCCACGCGGCTAAGACCTCCTCTTCGCCCGCCGCCGCCAGATCCCCGATCGAGGGCCACCGCCGCATCCAACGCTCAAAGTACGGGACCACGGTGTCGACTCTCGTTTGCTGCAGCATCACCTCGCTCACCAGGATCGCGTACGGGTCTCGGGCGTACGGCGGGCGGCGCCACGAGAGGTCGCGTTGGTTTACGGCAAACCAGGAGGCGAGGGCTTCGACGAATCTGGCGGTCCGTGTGGGGTGGGGGAGCAACCTGTGTTGCGCGAGGAAGGGTGGATTGAAAATGGGCGTGGGTGGGAGGATGGGGGTTGCGGGCTAATATCGAACGAACCTGACACGTCGCTCGCGAGACCAGTTGGCAAGCGGAGCGAACGAACGGGTTGAGTGAGTTGTTAGGTTGACGAAGCCCGAACAACGATGCAAGCCAGCACTTATCGCAATCCACAGTTGCCCAACCGTGGCACACAGTCCTGCCCGCGTTGCCTTTGCAGCGCTCCTCTTCATTGCCGCAACATGGTTTTCCTTCGCATTGCAAGGCATATCCCAAAGCTGTTGGGACGAGGGTTCCTGCCGCGGACCGGCGGTCTGGCTTATTGCGTCGCTTTACGTAGGCGTCGCAATTTCGGCTGCGACCGCAGCATATGGAATCCGTGCGGGTCGGCAAGCGGAAACGCTGCTTGTATGGCTTTTCCCGCTTGGAGTTGCGATTGTTGCCGTCTTGCAATACAGCATCAGGTCATCTGTTGGGTTCGAAGGATCGGATGGTGCCCTCGGGGTTCAGTACGGCGAGGGCTACATTGTGTTTGGCGTACTCTGGGTCTTGGTTTCACTTCCCGCCCTTCGCTCTTGGGTCCAGAGACGAAGAACCGCAGATTCGTCCACCTAACGCTCGAACCGACCCGCGCGCCGACGCGCGCGGAGGCGCGTCGGGTCGAGTGACGTGTTAGGTGAATGCCTTCGTGCCAATTGTTTTCGCCATGAATAACCGGGTCTCGTCGCGATCGGTTTCCTTCCAGCTAAGGTGCTTGTAGGTGGCGAGATTTTCGGTGAACGGGACGTGCGTTGCCAGCCGCAATTGCGTGTATCCCCGCCGTCTGGCTTCGGCTTCAGCAAATTCGAGTGGTCGCCGGCCCAACGCGGCTCCCTGCGCCGACGGGTCCAGGAATACATTGGAGATTGACGCATCATCGCCGAAATCCATCGTTATGCCGCCGATGATCTTGCCGTCTAGATCCAACACCTAAGTCGGCCAGTGTGAGATTTCCACACCGTAATCGGCCTCAAGTGGTGGCAAGGGCGCTCCATTCAATCGTGCTTCAAACGGTGAGTAGGCTCGGATTGCACGCTGCCGCAGGGCGGGGGCGTGCACGGCCTTAGCTCGCCGAATCACAGGAGTCTGATGCGTGGGTCAAACTTGAGTCCGCCTAACTGGTTATTGCCCGGTTTTCCATGAATGAGGCCACCCACCGGCCACTGCGGGTCATCCGTGTACAATTCTGCGTTCACCTGCGCCGCCAATCGTTAAGCGAATCACTCTCCGCGGCGGTATTGCGGGCAGCAGCAATGCGATCGGAGCATCCACCGGGTCGGTCTATCGTCCTCCTTCATGGGCCCCAGCACGGCGCCCGTCTCCCCCGGTCTCCCCCGGTGTTCCCCGCCTCGTCGGCTGCGCCTTCCTCGGTTTCCTACTCTACTCGTGGCATGCCGAACCATTGCTCCAGCAAGGCCGGGGCAGCGCACTGCGCCGCCTCGCGGCATGGGGACGCCGCAACTGGCCCCTGCGTTGTCCACCACCCCCACAAGCGCTGCCCCTTTCAACTCGGCGCAGCTTCGGCGCGCCGATGAGTCTCCCGTCCACGTTTGATGACTGGGTTGAGCGCTTCGAGGAGTGGCAGCACAAGGTGGGCTTCCAGGCGGAATGGTTGGGCGATTACTCGTTCGAGGCCAAGTACGATTATGAGAATGTGGCGCCGGAGATTGAGTACGGCGATTTCGCCGGGCGGCCGAAGTGGGAGCGGCCGTTGCAGATTCCGCATCAGAATATTCGGGATGCGTTGTTGCATTTGATTGCGGTGCAGGGCGATACGGAGTTCGCTTCGGTTGAGCAGCAGCGTCACTTGTTGGCGTCGGCGCCGACGGAGTACGATCGAAAGTCGGCGCTGCGCATCATGGCGGAGGAGCAGCGGCATGGGTGGCAAATGTGTCACGTTTTGATGGAGCATTTTGGTCATGCGGGGGCGCGGGAGGCGCAGAAGTTGCTGGAGCGCAACGCCCAGCAGAGCACGCGGCTTTTGGGTTCTTTCAATGAGCCGTGCGACCATTGGCTGGATTTCTTTACGTTCACGCAATTCGTGGATCGGGATGGCAAGTATCAGCTCAAGATGTTGTCCACGTCGGCGTTCAAGCCGTTGGCGGCGTCGATGGGGCCGATGCTGAAGGAGGAGTCGTTCCATTTGGGCACGGGCGCCAATGGTTTGCGCC
>JBFJYU010000059.1:0-12462 GCA_041622435.1 Thermoplasmatota archaeon
CTCGCGTGCTGGAACTCGTGCAGGGCGACGACATCCCGGCCCAGGGGGTCGGCCCCATCATCGCCCGCATGCTCGGCGAGCCCCACTCGCAGGACGCCGCATGGGCGCACCTCAAGGAGCACTGGGCACACCTGCACGAAACCCTCGGCGAGGCGTGGACCAACATCCTGGTCGAGTCGACGGGCGGACTGCACCCGCGCAGCGCGGCGGACGTCGTCTCGTTCCTGGAGGAGCACCTGAAGGGAACGGCCCAACAGAGCTTCGGCCGCGCCCGCGAGCGGTTGGAGGAGCGCGCCGAGTTCCTGGAGAGGGTGTCCGCCGACCTCGCCGAGTGGGCCCGAGCCACCAGCTAAGCCGGCAGCCGTGCCTACGCCGTCTCTTCGACCGTCGCCTGCGCGTGCGCCCGCAGCCGTTCGATGGCCTCGGCCAGGGTCGGCCGCGCGGCGGGGTCATCGTCGCACAGCGCCATGATCAGGTCAGCCAATCCCGTGGCCGGCATGTTGGCCTGCAACTCCGCCTGGCCCCAGGCGGGCAGCGGCGGCCGGCCCGCGCTCAGGTTGTAGAGCAGGCGCCCCAGGCCGTACACGTCGGACTTGGCGGTGGCGATTTGCGTTGCGCGCACTTCTGGAGAGATGTACGCGGGGCTGCCGACGACGTGGTCGAGGACGACCCGGCCGTCCTCCAGCAGCCGGCACTGGCCGACGTCAACCAAAGCGACATCTCCCGCTCCATCGCGGCGCAGGAAATTCTCCGGGCGCAAATCCAGCAAGACGTAGCCTCGGGTGTGGCAGTGGTCCAGGATGCCGGCCACCTGGCAAACCGTGTCGGCGGCCTCCGCGTCCGTGAGGGCACGCGTGCCCAAGAGCGGCTCGCCGGCCACGTATTCGCGCACCAGATGCAGCAAGCCATCCAACTCGAATTCGTCGTAATACGCGATGATGCCGGGGTGGTCAAAACGGCGCGCGATGACGGCCTCCTTGCGCATGGCCTCGTCGGCCGCCTCGCGGGGCAGGAAGTAGTGCCAGGCGTGCTTGACGACCACCTCGTGGCCCAGTTGGCGGTCGTTGCACAACCAGGCGACGCCGACGCCGCCGCGGCCCAGTTCACGCACCGGCTCGAAGCGGTCCGGGAACCCCGCCGGATCGCCGGGCAGGTCGAAGGCCACGTAGCCGTCCTCCCAGAGGATGTACAGTGAAGTTCCAACCTTGCGGCGGGCCTGGCGGCGGCCGTACGACCCGGGGTGGGCCTCGCGCACGGCGTCCACGAGTTCGTTGAACGAAAGCCCATCCTCGAGGCCTTGCAGGACGGCGCCGGTCCAGGCGTATTGCCGGCCCCACTTCTCGTACCGCTGGCTCCACCGCCAGACGACGCGCCCCAACTCGTCGTCGGTGTCCCAGCGCCATTTGGGTTGGCGCACAAGCCTCAGGTTGGTGGGTTCGAAATCAGGATTCATGGTGAAGGGCCCCTCCCCTGCTCGGCGCGGCCTGGCGGGGCGCTGCCCGGTGGGGAATCTGAACTGGTTTCGATGGTCTGGAGCATCTCAAGCACCTTGAGCATGTCCTGCGGCCGCCGCGCCGGATCGTCCCTCGTGCAAGCCTCGATGATGCGGCGCTCGGGGCCCGCGACGCCGCGGGCCTCCAAATCCGCGCTCAGTTCGGCGGCGTACCAACTGCGGCTGGGGCGCGCACCGGTCACGAGGAAGTACAGGAATCGGCCGAACACGTCCACGTCGGCGGCGCGGGTGAGGTGACGCAAGCCGTCGGGCCCGGGGGCCCGCATTTCCGCGGGCGTGTACCCGGGTGCGCTGCGCATGCCCCGCACAGCGGCCTCGCCGTCAACAAGGGGCTCGCAGGCGCCAAGATCCGTGATGAGGACGCGGCCGTCCGAGCGCCGCATGTAGTTGGAGGGTCCGGCGTCCAGCAACAGCAAGTCGCGGGTGTGCAAGTGGTGGACGCCCGCCGCCGCTTGCCGGGCCACGTCGAGGCGGTCCGCCGGGTCGCTGAGGCCGGTGCCCTTGTACAGGTTCACCACCGAATCGCCGTCGACGAACTCGCGCACCATGTGGAGCAGGCCGTCGGCCTGGAAACTGTCATACAGAGTGGGAATGGCCGGGTGGTCGCAGCGGGACAACGCATCGATTTCAACGGCGAGGCTGCGCTGGCCGCTCTCGATCGGGTTGAGAACCCCCCATGGGCGCTTCACCACCACCAGCCGGCCGTCGGCGTCCTGGTCCTCGCACAAGCTCGCGATGCCAAGGCCCCCCCGGCCCAACTCGCGCACGCGGCGGTAGCGGCCATGAAACACCTCCGGGAGTTCTTCCAAGTCCATGCGGACGTCGCCGCGACGCACCAGCCGCCAGATGTACTTGCGAGCCAGCGCCTTGACTGCCCCCCGCGCAATCGGTGGGTTGTCGAAAGCAGGGAATTCTTGGGCCATCTCGTCCAGATTCAGCCCCTTCTCCAGCGCATCCAGGACGTGCAGGCAGATGGGGTGGCTGTACTCCCACTCGCCCGCCTCGGGGTTCCACACCTCGCCGTACCCGTCGGGCAGCCAGCGTCGCTCCAGTGGTTGAACCAGTTCGGGCTGCGGAAAGAAGCGCTCTGGCCGGGTGATCGGTGGAACGCTCAGGTCGCGCATGACACCCCCGTGGCCCGCAGCGCCGGGAACGAGCCGCTGGCCGTCGGAAACAGGTCACGCCCCACATCCACAACGGCCTGCATCACTTCGTGGACGTTGCCGCCCAGCGTTGTATGGGGCAGCGTGCGCACGACCTCGCCGCCCTCCACGAGCAGCGCGTACGGCGTCACGACACTGAAATCGCCGGTCGTCGCGTTGGCAGTGAACATCCCCGCCAGCGGATCCGTTACGTACACCGCGCGGCCGCCGCCATCGAACAAGTCCTCAAGGGTCGCCCGCCCGGGTCGCATGCCGAGGTGGATTGGCTGGATGCCAACGCCGCCCATCCATTCGGAGGCACGCACACCGCGACCGTTGGCCTGACCGCCAGCCGCCGAGCCCGATGTCCAGTCGTGCAAGTAGGTGCGCAGGCGCCCATCCTCAACGAGCACAAGGTCCTCGATGGGCGTGCCCTCGTGGTCCACGCGCGCCATTTGGGTGTCGCCGTTGGGCGCGTCGAGCAACGTCACGGCGGGCGAAGCGACGGGTTCCCCCTGGCGCCCGGCCAACACACTCTGGCGGGCCTCCACGAGGCTGCCCGACAAGCCCTGGGCAAACAGCTTGGCCATCTGTCCCGCAGGGCCGGGGCCAAAAACCACCGCATCCACGGGGCCGTCGAGCGGCTGGGCGCCCAACGCGCCGACCACGCGTTCACCCAAGCGGCGGGCCATCGCCTCCACGTCCACCTGGTCCGTGATGGGGCCCGGTGTCTGGGCGGTATCACGCGCCGTGCGGTCCTCGCCGCCGCGGCTCACCCGCGTCTCCATCGACGCCACCTCACGTCCCCGCTGGTCCCAAGCCGCAACGCCATTGCTGTTGCACACCGCAAACCGCGTGAACTGCGTCGCGATCGTGAAGTCCTGGAACGTCGTGTGCGGCGTGCGCATCGCCTCAACCGCCACGTGCGCCAAATCCTCCATGCGCCGCGGATCCGGGTCGCTCAGAACCCCGTCCACTGGAGTCGGCGGGCGCAACACGTCCCGGGGCTCGGCAAAGCCGCCGAACTTGGATTGAACCGGAGAATTGCGCGCTGCCAGGAGCGCCTCGTCAACGAGTCGGTTGATTTGGTCGAGCCCCGAGCCGCCGGCGCCGCCGACGCGTTGGCCCACGGCCACCCGGATCGCCACGCCCACGCCGTGACTCTCGCGCGGCGCCGCGAACTGGCCCCGGCAAGCGATGATGAGGCGCCGCGACTCGCTCACATACGCTTCTGCCGCGTCGGCGCCAGCACGGCGAGCGGCACCGACCACGTCCTCGGCAATTGCGAGAAGTGCATCGGCGTCCCTCATGCTCCCTGTCCTCCGACGAGGGCGTCGGACACAACGAGGTGCGGGCCGCCATAGCCCACGTGTAGCATTGGCTGATCCCACTTGCCGCAGCCACCGAAAAACGTCGTGTTGAGGTCGAAGTCGCGCGTGGCGCCCTCGACGTTTTGCAGGAAATCCAAAACGTTGCCATGGATCGTGGCCAGCTTGATCGGTCGCCCCCGCTCGCCGCCCTTCACCTCATAGCCACGCGTGGATGTGAACGTGAACGAGCCGTCGCAGCGCGGCGCACCGCCAGCCCCGCCAATCAGGTACACGCCGTCGCCGACCAACTCCATCGCCTCATCCAATTCCAGGTCGCCCGGCTCCACGTACGTGTTGCGCATCCTGACGATCGGCTGGTGCTGGATGTTGAGTGCCCGCGCGCTGCCCGTCGGCTCAACCTCACGGTCGCCGGCGCTCTCGCGCGTATGCATGTACTCGTTGAGAACGCCCCGGTCCAGCAGCGTCACCGGCCGCCCCGGCGTGCCCTCCTGATCCAAGGGGACCGCCACGCCCTCGCGCGGGTGATCCTCCATCACGGGCACATCCCGAATGGTCACCTCGGGCCGGGCCAGCCGCTCGCCCTGGCGGCCATTGAGAACGCTCCAGCCGCACGCGACCAAGTCATACTCGGTCAAGTGGCCGAACGATTCGTGGGCCAAAACCCCGGTCAACTCGTTGTCGCACAGGGTCCGGTACCGCCCCGGCGTCAACGCCACGGCATCCAGTCCCTCGATCGCCTGGCGTCCCACCTCGGCCCCCATCTCCTCGGGTCCCCCGTGATCCTCAAAGTCGCCCAAACCGCGCTCGCCGCCACGCCACGCGTTGCCGCTGCCGACGCGCCCCGCATCCTGAAGGACCGACTGGGCCAGCAGCGTCGACAACAGCGACTCCGTCTCAACCCAACCGCCCGCCGAGTTCGCCAAGACCGTCGTGCCCTTGCGCGAGCCAAAGGCCACCTGCGTCGTGGCCGCCGGAGCCGACTCGCGAATCGGGGCCTCAGCCCGCCGCAGCAGCCCCAGCACGTCGTCCAGCTCCGCCTCATGCGGGTGGTTCGTGACGCGCGGCTGGTACGTCGCGCGCCGGTCGTTGTCCACGCGCGGTTCAAACGTCGCCCAAGCCGAATTCGCGTTGGCCAGCGCCAATCGGGCAGCGCGGTCCAGCACGGTTCGCAGCGCCTCGTCGGACAACTCATTCGTGTACGCGTAGCCGGAACCGCGGCCCGAAAACGCACGGACCCCGATGCCATGCACGCGACCGTAGCGCACCGTCAGCGGCGTCCCGTTTCGAATCAGGTACCGGCGGTTCTCGTGGCTGTCGGCCCGCACCTCGAAGGCGTCCAGGTCCGGTCGCTGCGACGCCAGTGCGGCCAGCCGGTCCACCCAAGCGGCGGCATCGGCTCCATCATGTTCGACCGACGGTAGCATGCTCGACAGTTCCTCCACGCGCCGCGCGTTCAAAACAGACACACTCCCGTCAAGGAAATTGAAATCAAAAGTTGGGGAAAGAGGGATTGATAAAGTCAAGCCGACTGGCTTGAAACAAACACAGGTCAGAGGTTTAAGCCTCGTCGCCCGTGGTGTCGGAAGCACCGTCGCTGTCCAGGTCGCCGATGGCGGGTAGCGAAGGAAGGTTGCCTAGCATCATGTATTTTTCACCTCCGTGTAAGGTTTTGCGCCCTCAAGCCCGGCCGACCGACCGGGCCACGGGGACAAACCTCCCATAGCCGGGGTATATACATAATAGTGTCCTCACGTAACTCTCCTGACTAAATTCTGGAGAAGCTCTGGTTTATCGGCCATCGGCTTGCCCGCGGCGCCTCCGACTGCCCGTTCGTCCTCTGGCGCACGGGGACGCTTCTGTGGCTTTGGCGCCGTGGCCCGCACTCGGCCCGACGCGCCGCCGCCTGTCGGCGGGGCAATCCTGGTTAGTCGAGGAGCATCGTGGCCGCAGCCGCGTGGTCCGCCGCGACCAAATGGGCGCCGGCCGCCACGAGTGCCGCGCGGGGCATGGTCGTCGTGATCCCAACGACTCGGCCGTATCCTGCGGCGCGGGCGCTCTGAACGCCGCGCACAGCATTTTCGAGCGCCGCGCAGTCGCCTGGAGCGACGCCCAGCCGCTCGGCTGCGCGGGCGTACGGCTCCGGGTCGGGCTTGTCCCGGGTGTAGTCCTCCTGGGCCAGCACCGCGTCAAAGTGGGGCAGCAGGTGCGGAATCAAACGGTCCAGGTTCTCGCGCCGCGTGCCGGTTACAAGGCCCAGCTTGGCCGTCTGGTCGCGCAGGCGCCGCACGAGATCGACCGCGCCGGGGTAGAGGTTAGCGGGGCCGAGGTTGGCGAAAGCCTGCTGCTTGCGCGCCGCCAGCTCCGCAACCTCGGCGCCCGTCGGCCTCAGCCCGTGCTGCTCCATGAGGTCCTGGATGATCGTCTCGCTCCGGGCGCCCTCGCGGTCGTACACCGCCTGGTCGTCAAAGGTGATGCCGTTTGGCGCCAGCACGATGCGGTATGCCTCGGCATGCAAGCCCATCGACTGTGCCAGCACTCCGTCAAAATCAAGGACAACCGCGCCCGCCACGGTCGTGGGATCCGCGCGGCAGTGAAAGGGTTCCCGTCCCGGTCTGGCCAAACCTTATGCGCCGCGCCCTCGTCGAAGAGGTGTGCCCAAGAAGGACGACGGCCGCCGCCCGCCCGAGGACGAGCGGAGGCCGGCGGGCCTGCTCGACCGCATGGACGAAATCGAGGCACGGCGAAGCGCCAAAACGGGGGTCGACCCGGCCGAGCCGTCGGGGGACTCGGCGGCGGGGTCGACAGGAGAGGCGAAGGTGGTCAAGCGCGAGCTTGACCTGGATGATGTGTGGTAGACTACTCGTCGACCGGGACCATCAGGAGTTGCACCGTTCCGCAGATCGTGCACTCGCACGAGCCCGGGTCGGCATCGGACACGATGCCGCGGGAGACCTCCTGGCAGGTTTCACAATACATGTCGACGCGACGACGCTCTCCCATGGCAGGACCTTTGCGCCCAGAGTGCTAAGACCTTTCGGCTTGGCACCCCGGAAAGGCTATACCCCAGCCGACTGGAGTGGAAATCACCCTTGACTCATTTGTCCAGGGTTAACCGAAAAACGACAACCGTGCCCAATGGGCAGGTAAGGGGGAAGAGGAGCGGTCCCACCGCGATTCGAACACGGGTCAAAAGCTCCGCAAGCTTTCAGGATATCCAAGCTACCCCATGGGACCGTTGGGAAAGCGGAGTGCTTTCACCACGGTGGACGAGGCCTGTTAGACCTTGTCCTGCGTGTGCAAGCGCCCGACAGGCCAGGCGGGCCGAGGGCCCTCCGCGCCTGTGGGCGCAGGCTGCGCGACCCAGGCCCCTTATTTTAGCATTTCCACCCAGGTCTGGCGCGTCAGCGCATCAGGTCCACGGCGGCCACGGCCTCGAGGACCAGATCGGCTTGCCGCGCGGCCGTGGTGGCCTCCCGAGCCGCATCGCTGATCCCGAACGCGGCGAGCTTTTCGGGCGTGGCCTCCAGAAGGGCGTCATCCTGATTCAGGCCGAGATAGTCCAGGAAGTAGCGCAGGGCATCCATGCGCCGCTCGCCGAGGGCAACCACGACGGCCGTGTTGGCGCCGTCGCCGACGCCCGCCCGGGCCAAGGCGCGCTTGATCTGGCGCTGCCCGGTCAGGTAACGCAGGAACTCAACTTCGGGCCGATCCGCGTGGTTGCGGCCCTCCGCGAAGGCCCGGTGGGCGTGCAGGGCGGCGCTGCGCAGGTGGGCCTCGCCCACGACGGCCTGGTCGCGCACGACCTGAAGCGGCGCGATGCGGCAAGCCTTGCGGGCCGCAAAGAGGAGGTCCTCCAGTCGCAGCGGCGCGCGTACACCGGCTGCGGCGACGCTTTCGTCAGGGAAGTCCTTCACGGGCGCGGCACGGGGCCGGGCCGTTTGACGCTTGCGCGGTGCCGGGCCTTGGCGGGGGCCTTGGTTAGCTAGACCGGGTTCAACCGGAAGATCTCGCCGGCCCACATGTTGGCGACGTACACGTTGCCCGGCTCGTCCTCGCCGAAGGACGAGATGCCAAGTTCCGTCTGCAGCAGCGTCATGCGCGTGTAGCCGCCGGCCATGCCGAAGCCGCCCCAGATCGTGCCGGTGCAGAAGTCGCCGAAAATGTAGACGCCTTGCAGCGACGGGCTGGGGCCGCGGTACACGTGGCCGCCGGTCACGGAGCAGCCCTCGCCGTGGGAGTACCACATGACCGGGTATGTGGCGCCGCCGAGCGCTACGTCCACGGCCTGCGTGGGGTCGTAGATGCCGTACCCCTCCCAGGCGCGCCAGCCGTAGTTGCGGCCACCTGGCGCGCCGGCGAGTTGGTGGTTGATTTCCTCCACCGCGTTTTGGCCAACGTCGCCAATCCACAGATCGCCGGTGGTCCGGTCGAAGCTGAAGCGCCACGGGTTTCGCAGGCCGTACGACCAAATCTCCGCCGCGCCGCCGCCCTCCCGGAACGGGTTGTCGTCCGGGATGCTGTACCCTTGCGTGCCGCTCACATCGAGTCGGAGGAGTTTGCCCAGCAGCGAGTGGGTGTTCTGGCCGCTGTTCAACGGATCACCGCCCGAGCCGCCGTCGCCGATGGCGTAGTACAGGTAGCCGTCGGGGCCAAAGGAAATGTGGCCGCCGTTGTGATTCGAGTAGGGTTGGGCGACGCGCAGCAGCACCTCGCCGCTGGGGCCGGGGCGCCCGCCCGCCGGGTCGGCCACGGTGCGCCGCTCCAGCACCGAGGATCCCGTCTTGTCGGTGTAGCTGAGGTAGATTTCACCGTTGGTGGCGAAGTCGGGGTGGAACGCAAGGCCGAGCAGCCCGCGCTCGCCGCAGCAGGACACGATGGCCGTCACGTCCAGATACGGCGCGGGATCGACCACGCCGTTTTGCAGGACCTTGACAAGACCCGCTTGTTCCACGATGAACATCCGGCCGCTGCCGTCGCCCGCGTGGGTGATCAGCAGCGGCCGGACAAAGCCGTCCGCGACGAATTCGAGTTCGAGCAGTGCACCCGATACGACACCACGTGCCTCTTCGATGGCAACGGGAGTCATGCCCGCCACCATCGCAACCATCAACCAACCAACAGCATAGGTCCTCGAGTTCATGGCGAACGACCTCAACCAGGGAAGTCGGGCTGCGGCGTTAATGGTTCCCGTGGGCACGATAAAGGCACTTGGCGGCTCATGAGCGGTCGAAACCGAACAGGCTCACCTGGCCGTTGTCGGGCTTGGGTGGCGTGGCGGCGGCGTCCGTGGGGGCCTCGTCGCCGGGCAACGGGGGTGCGGATGCCGGCGCGGGCGCGGGCGCCGCAGTCGGCGCCGGTTCCTTGTCGGGGTCGTCGCCAACTTGCTTCAGGAGCCGGCGGGCGAGCACCGGGCCGATGCCGCGCAGGCCGGCCAGACGGGCCACGGGCGTGCCCTTGAGGTTGGCGGGCCGCTTGAAGCCGGCATCGAAGAGCGTGCGGGCACGGATGCGCCCGACGCCATCGAGGCGCAGGAGCGGGAGGAGTTCGGCCTTGACGCCGGCCTCGAGCCGGATGCCCAACTCGGACAGGTTTTGCTGCCAGTCCGGCTTGAGGGCGCGGGCGAGTTCGCGGAAGGCGTGCACGAGCCACTGTGACGTGTCGACCCGCTGGCGCACGTCCCCGGGGCCGATCTGGTAGCGCTCCTCGATGTCCTGGAGGTGCAACTCGTTGGCCCAGTCCGAGAGCAGGAGCGCCGTCTTCGTGTAGCTCATGGCCTGCTCCAGGTCCCGCAAGTCGTCCGGGACCAGGAAGTCGTCCTCGTGTTCCCAGAAGCGCTCCTGGACCCACTCGTCGCTCTTGCGCAAGTAAAGCGGGTAAACGTCGGGGCAGCCGGCGATGACCTCCAGCAACCCGAAGGTCGTGGGTGCTCCGGGTCCCTCCAGTGCCTGGCGCATGCGCAGCGCCGACAACGGATCGATGTAGAGGTCGCTGGTGCGGCGGCCAAACAGGGTTGCTTTGAGGAGTCCGCCGTCGCGCTCCAGGAAGCCGTTGTCCTCCAGGAACCAGACCACGTCATCGAGGCGCTCCTCGATGATCCAGGAGTCGGTCTCCTGCGCCCAGAACGTGTGCTCCATGAACGCCCGTAGGCCCCTGAACGAGTCGCAGTAGCCGCCGGCGACGCTGGCCAGCGTGTGGATGCGAAGCGCCGCGTCGGCCGCCAGCTTGCTGCTGACGGGTTCGGGCTGGCCGAGGAGGTAGCCTTCAACCAGCATCTCGCGCTCCTCGTCCGACTTGGCGAGCAGGACCGCCTCGCCGTACGGGTCGTAACGGGGCCGCCCGGCGCGCCCCATCATCTGGTGGACCTCCATCACGGGCAGGGGAACGCTGCCGGCTCCCATTTGGAAGCGCCGCCAGTCCCGGATGATGACTCGGCGAGCCGGCGTGTTGACGCCTGCTGCCAGCGTTGGGGTGGCGCACAGCACTTTCAGCTTGCCCTCGCGAAAGGCTGTCTCCACGAAGCGCCGTTGCTTGGCGTCGAGGCCGGCCGTGTGGTAGCAGGCGCCCTTCTTGCACAGCAGTTGCAGGCGCTTGGTCGTGGGGCTGCCTTCGCCGCCGTCGTCGAGTTGCTTGACCATCTCCTCCAGTTCAGCTAGGGCTTCGGCGTCCAGCAGCGCGCCCACCGTGCCTGCCAGCCGCTTCGCCTGGGCCTCCGCGGACTTGCGGGTGGACACGAAGACCAGGCATTGGCCGCCGGCGGCGATGGCGTCCTCGACGAGGCTGGCGACGGGGTCGCCGCCCATCTCCAGGAATCGCTTCTCGCCGGAAGGGGGCAAGAATTCGAGGCTGTTGCCCAGGTAGGTGCCGAGCTTGAGGTCGACCGGCCGCCACGTGCTGGTGACCAGTTTGGCGCCCAGCCATTCGGCAACAGCCGGCGCGTTGGCGATCGTGGCGCTGAGGCCGACGATCTGGGCGTCGGGGATGACGGCCCGGAACCGGGTGAGCAGAACCTCAAGGGTCGGGCCGCGGCCGGGGTCGTGGATCAGATGCAACTCGTCGGCCACGACGCACCCGATGTCCTGCACCCATGGCGTGCGGTGGCGCAGCAGCGCGTCCGCCTTCTCGCTGGTGCAAACGATCACGTCGAACTTGCCGAGCTTGGGGTCCCGCTCGTCCAGGTCGCCGGTGGCGATGCCGACCTTGAGGCCCAGCGACGCGAACGCCTTCAGTTCGTCGTACTTCTCCGATGCAAGGGCCCGCAGCGGAACGATGTAGAGGGCCTTTTTGCCCGTGGCGATGAACCGGTGGAGCATCGCGAGGTACGCGATCAGGCTCTTGCCGCTGGCCGTCGGGATGGCGACGAGGACGTTGTCGCCGTCCTTCAGCGCGGCCCACGCCTCCTCCTGGGGCGGGTAGAGGCTCTCGATCCCCTGGCTGGCCAGGAGGTCCGCCACGCGGGGGTCGATTCCCAGGTCGATAAGGTCTGTCCTAGTCGCTGAACCAGGCGTTGGATTCGCATCGCCGCGACGTGCTGCCAGCCGCACAGGCGTGGTGCCTGCGGCCGCTAGCTGGCTGCGGTGAGGCTGTTCTCTCGCCCGATGGGGTGGCGTCGTCAGGACCTGGGTAACGAAATCGCCAATTGAATTGCGGCGGTTTTCGGCTCCCTCTCGCTTGAGCACGTGTGGCTTGTCATCCGGCGGAATAAATTCGAGCGCCGCCGTAGTTCCGGCCAGCCCGCTCACGCGAGCGAGATATTCCGCGAGAAGCCAGACAACTTCGGCCCCGGCGCCTTCGTATTCTCGCGTTCGCTCGTTGTGTACAGCCCGGGTCTGCGAGGACAACTGTACTTCGAAAACGACCCTACGACCGTCCTTCTCGGCCATCACGTCCGCGCGCCGCGTCCCCAAGACCGACTCAGTTTCCGCGTGCCAGCCAACGTTGCGTGCGGCTTCGACGATTGCGTTCACCGCCACGCGATGCCGGGTGACCAAACGCTCGAGGGCTGGATTGCAGGCCGTGCCCGGGTAGTGTGCAAAATGCGCTGCCCGGGCCTCGGGCTGCTTGGGGAACACAGGTTGATTGCAGTTGTAGCACCGCAGAGGCAGCGCGTTGCCCGATGCGCGCCGAGCGCCGCGCGAGACCAGGGATAGCGCATCCAGATCGCTCGGGCCCATGGACATCGCGTCAAACGTGGTACCGTTCTGCACCGCGATGAAGACCACGGGCCCGGCCACGGTGGCCCCTCGTTTGAAGGAATGGGTGGAGGGGGTGAATTCGAACGGGCCGGGGCGTGTGCTAGAGGATGCCCAAGACTGGGCGCAGCGCGCCCACCTCATCTCCCGACCAGTTCCTCAGCACAGGCACCCGGTGCCCTTCCAGCGCCTTGGCCTCGTCAGGCGAGAGCCAGCCGGCAAGCCCAGCCAGGTGCGCCGCGGCAGCCTCGACGATCTGGAGCCTGCCACCCGAGGTGTCCTTGACC
>JBFJYU010000060.1:0-12447 GCA_041622435.1 Thermoplasmatota archaeon
GGCCTCTCAATCGATCGAACCCCAAGGTCGCATCGCAAAGGCCACGGAGTCGGCGGCCAAAACGTGTCGTTCGGGCGGATGCCACGCAACGCGCGTGTCGGCTGCTTCATCCCAAACGCCTTAGGAACAACGGTGCGGTCGCACCGTCGTGGCGAAGGGCAAGCTGGCGTGGTACAAGGCGATCTGGCACAAGCTCGACGACACGTTGCGGAGCGTCAGCCGCAACGCGAAGAAGGTCGTCCGGATCCTGCGCATCGTCCGCGCGTTCCTGGCAACGGGCATCCTGATTGTCCTGGCCACCATCGTGATGGTGTTCGTTTTGCCCGAGTGGGTGTACCTGTTCTTCGCGATCTCGATGTTGTTCCTCGTCATCCCGCTGGTCATGCTCCTCCTCTTGATCCAGCTCCCGCTGATGGCCAAGAGCATCGTGCGCCTGATCGACAAGGGGTACCCCGACAACGCACGCGAGCTCGCCATCCGCCTGGCGGCGCGCAAGCTCCACGAGCAGTCCATTGAGACCGAGGAGCTGCTCCTGGACACGGCGATCAACGAGGCGCGCAAGGCGAAGGAGTACTACGGCCGCAAGGCGCGGCAGTTGCAAGCCCAATTGGACGCCCTCGACGAGGAGGGCGGCGCGGGCGCCAGTGGCCCGGCCGGCGCGGCTGCCGGTGCTGCTGCCGGTGCTGCTGCGGCCGCGGCTGCGGCCACCCGTTGCACCGCCACGACCCGGTCGGGCGACCGCTGCCGCCGCCAGGCCCGCGAAGGCAGCACGATGTGCGCCCAGCACGAGCGCGACGAGCAGGACTGAGCCCGCCACGCGGGACCGTCGGCGACGGCAACGCCAAAGAGGCGGAGCCCGCATCGAGGCACGATCATGGGGCACGAGAGGGACACGCTGCTGGGCCGCTGGCTGGGCCAGTTGTCATTGATCAGCGCGGCGCGTCCCCGGCGCGTCCTGACGGTGATCGGCGTGCTGACGCTGCTCGCCGGTGCGGGCATGGCGCAGTTGGAGACCGACGCCGACCTTCTGAAGATCCTGCCCAAGGATAACCCGCACACCCACGCGGCTTACAACGCCACGCGGGAGTTTCGCGGCTTCTATGATTATGTGACCTTTTTCTACGCCATCGACGAGGCGAAGTGCGGCGCCGTACAAGTCGAGTTGCCAAACCGCATCGGTCCCGCCAATTGCGGCAACGTCACCGACGAAACCTACGTTCGTGGTATGGACGAGGTGTGGCACTTCCTGCGGGAGCGCATCCCGTCCGCGCAGTACGCCATCGACTTGTCGGGCATCATCAAGACGGTCAACTGGACCAATTCGGCGCACTTTAACTCCCGGCCGGACCAAGCCATCCTGGAGCCGCTGCTCGACGGTCGGCCGCCTGCCTTCGGCGAGCCCGACCCGCGCGCCTACGCCTTGCCTGGCACCGATCCCGTTGGCTCCATGCAGTATTGGGCGGCGTTCCAGGGCGCCAACGCCGCCGACGACTCGATCAACGACGTGGTGGCGCCGACGTTCAAGGCCGGCCGCACGCTGATCTTCTTCGATAGCACCCAGTCGCCCAGCCGCGTCGAACTCGGGCGGGAGGTCTACGCCGCCGTCGACGCGTACAAGGCGGCCATCCTCGCCTGCGACGACGACGATCCCGTCACGCCCTGCGACCTGGTCTGGAACGTGTTCGGGGCCGAGGAGGGGCTCGCCGTGCGGGGGGTGTCGACCCTCGACGCCCACGCTTCGGATGTGACGCAGCGGGACATCTCGACGCTGGCACCCATCATCATCTGGGCGATCCTGGCCATCCTGTACGTTGCCTTTCGCGACGCGCGCGTAATCCTGGTGGCTGCGGCCAACCTGTTCACGGCGTTCGTGTGGACGGCCGGCCTGATGGGATGGCTGCACATCCCGTTCAGCGCGCTTAACATGACGATCGTGCCCCTGATTCTGGGGGTCGGGATTGACTACGGCATCCACATGGTGTCGGAGTTCCTGGAGCACAAGGGAGAGGGTATGAGCAACACCGAGGCGTTCCAGGAGGCCGGCAACCGCGCCGGCATCGCCATGGCGATCGCCACGGCCACCACCGTGGTGGGGCTGCTCTTGATGGCCTTCAGCCCCAGTGTGCTCATGGCGCAGTTGGGCCTCGTCAGCAGCATCGCGCTGCTCGTGACGTTCCTCTTCACCCTGACGCTCGTGCCGGCGGTCCTGACCCTCACGGCCAAGGACACACCCCGCCGCCGCCACAAGGGCAGCGAGCCCATCGTGGCGCTGGCTGCGTGGGTCGGCCGGTACCGCGGCGTCGTCGCCGTTCTGGTGCTGGTGCTCACCGGGGCCGCCATCGTGTCTGCGGGCAACCTCAAGACGGAGGCGTTTGGGAACCCCGAACTCAACTACCCCCACGGCGACCGGGTGCGCGACGACTCGGAAGTCATCGACGAGCTGTTCTTCGGCGCCGGCGCCTCCACGGTGTCCAACTTCCTCATCGTGGAGGGGGATCTGAGCGACCCGGCGGCCCACGTGTTCCTGGACGATCTTGAGGTCCGGCTGGAGGAGCACCCCGAGTTGCAGAGTTTCAGCGTCACGTCCCTGACGCGCATCGTGCGCGCGTGGCTCGCCATCAACGACGGCACCCCCGACGCCGTCGTGAACCAGTTCATCCTGGGCAACATCCCCGACGAGCGAGCCCGGGACATCGAGTACCCGCAGACCCGTGAGGAGATCGAGGCGGTGTTCGACGACATCTTCGCCAGTCCCTTCGCCAACTTCATGACGATTTTGCTGGCGCCGGGTGGTTACGACATCGGCGTGGTGACGTACGACACGAACCAGGCGGAGTTGACGTTTGAGGAGGCCCAGCGGGTGTGGGACGCCACCAACGAGGCCGTGGCCCAGGCCCGCGCGGCAACTGGGGTCGGCGCCGACCAAGTGGCCGTCCACCAGTTCGGTAACAACGCCTTCAGTTACCTGTTCATCAGCGAGGAGCAGCCCTGGATCGCCAACATCGGCGTCGTCTCCTACCTGCTCGTGGTCGTCATGATCGCGGCCCTTACGCGCAACTTCCGCGCCAGCGCCGCCGTTGCCGCCCTCATGTTCGTCACCACGGTCTGGTGGCTCGGCGTGCTGCCGCTCTTTGACATCGGCCTCTCCGTCGGCCTCATGCTGCCCCTGGTGTTCATCATGGCCATCGGAACAGATGACGCCGTGCACCTCATCTGGAACATGGAACAAACCCACGACCGCCGGCGGGTCTACCGGTTCGTCGGCCAGGCCGTGCTGCTCACCTCGGTCACCACGTTCGTGGCCTTCGGCATCTTCAGCCGCCAGACCGATGTCCTGGTGACGCGTACCCTGCTGGCCACGAGCTTGGCCGTGGCGTTCATGTGGGTGGCCACGATGATGGTGGTTCCCCTGTTCTACCCGGTTCCCGAGAAGCTGCCGGAAAGTGGCACGGCGCCGGCACCCGCCACGGTGGCCCAGCCGTAGTGGCTTCGCATCCCGCCCCGCCCCGCTTATAGCGCTGCTCTCAACATCGCAGGAACTTTGGGCCTGGGGCGCTGTTGGGCGTCGGGTTGTCCCGCAACCAAAATATAGTCTGTGCGCCAACACCGGCGCGGAAGCGGGCGCGGGCGCCGCCCCCTGCTCCGGTGGAGTGGGGTGCTGCGGCCATGACTTCCTCCAGATGGTCTGAGAACCCCCGTCCCTTCCCCTCCCTGAGGGCTCCGTTGCGCCTCAGGCTGGGCCCGGCCGGGCGGACCACAAGGGCTTTTCAAGCTGTCAATTTGGGCTGCACCGGTGGCCGGGCTCTTCGACAACGACGTAGCCAGGGAACTGGCCACGCTGCTGGGCTGCGACGCGCGGTTCAACACGTACTGCTTCCTGATCCTGTTTCTGCCAGCAACGCTGCTGGCGTACTGGGCGGTGCCTCGCCGGGAGTGGAAGTTCGCCGTCGTCACGCTCGCAAGCCTGATCTTCTACAGCTTCTGGGACGTGCGATTCGTCGTCCTCGTCCTGGGCAGCGCGGCCGTCGATTTCCTGGTGGCGCTGCGAATCGGACGCGAAAACGACCCGGCTCGCCGGAAGGCGTTCCTATGGATTTCAATTCTCTTCAACCTGGGCGTGCTGGGCTTCTTCAAGTATGCGTTATTCTTCGCTGAAAACGCGGTCTCCCTCGCCCAGCTTTTCGGCGCCAAGGTTTCGACGCCCGGATTCAACATCGTCCTTCCCGTCGGCATTTCATTTTACACCTTCCAGACGTTGAGCTACACGATCGATGTCTATCGGGGCGATGTCCTGCCGACCAAACGTTTCGTGAAATACGTCGCGTACGTTTCGATGTTTCCGCAACTCGTGGCGGGCCCCATCGTGCGTTACCGAACGCTCGATCGACAGATGGATGCCCTCCCGGGGCGCCCCAGGATGACCGACCTGGTTCTGGGCGTTGCCTTGTTTGCCATGGGTCTGTTCAAAAAGGTCGTGGTGGCCGATTCCGTGGCCGTCCATTCCGATGGCCTATGGGGCAATCTGGCCGGCCTGGACACGGTCACAGCGTGGTTGGCGGCCCTCGGATACACGGTTCAATTATACTTCGATTTTAGCGGTTATTCGGACATGGCAATTGGTCTTGGCCTGCTCTTGGGATTGCGCTTCCCCATCAATTTCAGGGCGCCCTACCAGGCCATCAACATCAGCGATTTTTGGCGGCGTTGGCACATCTCGCTCAGCACGTTCCTGCGAGATTACCTCTACATTCCGCTCGGCGGCAACCGGGGCGGTCGCAGGCGCGCCCAGATCAACATGCTGATCGTCATGCTGCTGGGTGGCCTGTGGCACGGGGCGGCTTGGACCTTCGTTGTCTGGGGCCTCTACCACGGGCTTCTGCTGGCCCTGTACCGCCAGGTTCAGCCCGGCTGGGATCGCATGCCCGTCGTGTTCCAGCGGGCCGCCACGTTCTTTTTGGTGGTGGTTGGCTGGGTCATCTTCCGTGCCGAGAGCCTCGCTGACGCGGGCACCGTGCTGGGCCTGATGCTGTGGCCGGCCGGCGGCGACGTGGCCCTGCTGATTGCGCCGACCGCGATCTCCCTGTTCGCGATCATTGCCTTCACCCAGTGGGCGAAGCCGACCTCGGACCTGACGGTGCGACCGACGCCGTGGTGGGCGTTGGGCATTGCCATCATGTTGATGTGGAGCTTCGTTCGTTTGTCCTCTGGTAACAGCCCCTTCCTCTACTACCAATTCTGATGTGCCCAACTGCGATCGTGGACCAAGACGCCCTGCCGGCGGGGGCCCAGCTTGAGCCCGGCCACGACCCAGCGCGTCTGCGGCGCTTCCTGCTCGCCGTCGGCGTGCTGTTGCTTCTGGAGGCGGGTCTGCTGCTGGGTTTGGTCATGGTGGTCAATCCCCGTGGGGAGTTTCCGCCGGACCTCTTCCAGCCTGTCATCTCGACCGATCTGGCCGACCGCGTGGCGCGCTACAACGCGCTTGATGAGGCGCCGGAGTCCATCATCGTGGGCAACTCCCGCGCCCGGCACTACTTGACGGACCAGATGACGACGGCTGGCTTTGGGCCGAGCTTCAATTTCGCCGTCGACGGCGGCGAATTGGATGATGCCCTGGCGATTTACCGCTACGCCGTGGCCACCAACCGCACGCCGGAGAACCTCATCGTGGCGTTGGACCCGTTCCAGTTGCGCCCGGGCAAGTCGCTGTCGCTGCAACTGCTCAACGACGACCATTTGGGTCCGTACGTGGACCAGCAGGCAACCACGCTTGATTACCTCAAATGGGGGCTGTTCTACGCTCGGCAGTCCGACTACGTTGCCGATGCGCTGCGGGTCCTGTGGTTCACCGCCATCGGGTACCCGGAGCCGCTGGCCCTGATTGATGAGCGGGGGAACTTCATCCCGCTTTCCGACTGGAAGACCATTGACACGCCGGCGGGACAGCAGCGCCTGGATCGCTTCGTTACCGAGTTCTGGCGCGACTACACCAGCCTGCGCCAGCCGGCGCCAGCGTCGGTTCACCAGCTCGTCGAATTGCTGGCCAGCGCCCGCGACAACGGCACCGCCACCTACGTGTTCATCGCGCCGTACCACCCGGACTTCCTGGGCAAGCTGAACGCCGACACGCCGTTTGCCGTGTACCTCGAAGCCGTGAGAAACGTGCTGCTTGGCCTGTGCCAGCACGGCGTCCACACGTACGACTTCAGCGATGCGACGGCCCTCGGCGCGACGCTCAACGAGTTCACGGACGGCGTCCACTTGCGCCCGGGGGACACCACCCAGGACGTGCTGAACCGCTTGGGGGACCCGTCGCAGGAATTGTGCGCGGGGACCTGATGCTGTCGTGGGACCTGGCCGCCTTCGCTTTGGCCGGGGTCGCCGCCGGCTTCGTCTCGGGCCTCATGGGTGTGGGCGGGGGGATCGTGATGACGCCCGTGCTGCACTACATCCTGAAGCAACCATGGCATGAGGCGGTGGCGCTCAGCCTGTTTGCCATTGCCTTGCAGAGCCCGTTGGGCCTTTACCGTCACCACCGCAAGGGTGCCGTGTCGTGGCGCCTCGCCCTGCCCTTGGTGGCCGGGGGCGCCGCCGGCGTCGTTGTGGGTGTCTGGCTGGAGCCCCGCATCGGCGTGCCGTGGCTCAAGCTCGCCTTTGCGGGCGCCATGGTGTTCGCCGCCGTCCGGCTCATCCAGCGGCCCCGCCTCGGCCACGCGCACCTGCGCGCTCCCGTGCTGGCGGGCATTGGCTTTGGCGCCGGCGTCATCAGCCGCCTGCTGGGCATCGGCGGCGGGCTCGTGACCGTGCCGGTACTCGCCCTATCCGGCGTCGCCATCCATGTCGCCGTTGGCTCCAGTCTGGTCCCCGTGTTCAGCAACGCGGCAGTCGCCACGCTTGGCAACGTTGGGCGCGACCTGCCCTGGCTTGGTGGTCTTCTGATGGCGGGGTTCGCCCTCGCCGGGGCCTGGATGGGCGTCGAGTCTGCCCACAAGCTGCCGGAGACGGGGTTGCGCCGCATCTTTGCCGGCGCCTTGTTCGCGTTGGCCGCCTACGTCGCCGCCACCAGCGGCGTGTGGATGTCTGCCAGCTAGTTCTTGACGACGCGTACGGTGTCGCCGATGAGCTCGATGACGACGGCAGCCTCGTTGTTGGCGTCGTTGGCGTCGATCAGTAGCGAGTCGGGGTTCACATTGACGACGAGTTCGTACAAGCCGTCTGGCAAGCCGGTAATGTCCAGGGCGTTGCCGGTGGCGTGGGCTTCTGCAACAGTGTACCAGCCGGCGCCCAGGCCCATGACGAGCCCGCCGCCGCCGAGGCTTTCGGCCCGACAACCGTCGCCCGTGTAGCCGCGCGGATTGACGACGTCGGCCGCCACGTCACGCACGCCCAAGTCGGTGACGCAGGAATTGAAGTCCGCGGCGGCCAGAGGCCATGCGGGGCGACCATCGCCGTCGACCGGGTACAGCCGCACCTCGGCCAGCCTTTCGTAATGCAGGTGCCGGTGCGATGGGCTGTACACGCCCGGGCCGACGTGGTGCGCCTCGATCGAGCCGTCCGTCAACTGGACGGCTTGTAGCAGGCGACGGTCCTCCGGAATATCGCCGGTTTGCGGGTCGGGGAGCAGTCGCAGGTCAAGCGGGCCGGCGCCGGCGTTGCCGATGCCGATGGCCATCGCTAGGCAGCGTAGCCCCGGCAAGGCCGGGTCGCCGCACCGGGGTTCCTCGGCTGAGGTGGTCTCGTCGGTGCCGGCCCCGCCGGCCGCTGCGTGGACGATGTGGAAATCGTAGGGTGCCAGGGGCACGAGATCGGGCGGCAGAGGAGTCGGCTGGTCGTTCTGGTCGAGGGGCTTCACCACGACCTTGGTCGCCACCTCGTACTGGACCGTTCCCTGCAAGGCCAACACTTCAACGCGGTAGTCGCCGGTGGGTGGTGCGGGCAGGCCGACGATCAGGCCGTCGGCGCCGACGCTGGATGCGAGCACGGCGCCCGCGGCGTCGCGGATCTGTAGCGCGGCCAGCGCGTCGGGGGAGCCCCCAACCTGAAGCCGGGCCTCCAGTGCGCCCGAGTACTTGCTCCAAACCTCGGGTGAGAGGCGGAGCGGCGCCTCGAAGGAGGCGCAGTTGGTAGGAGTGCACGGGATGTCCAGGCTGCATGTGGGCAGGGACTGGCAGGCGTCGTCGACCGGGTGGTCATGCAAGGCGTGCAGAACCTCGGCGTTCGGGGCCGGCGCGGGGGCGTTATGCCCGGCGCCCCCCGCTCGTCCTAGGGTGTCCACGTCGGCCAGGGGCGCAACACAACCCGAAAACAATAGGAAGGATAGGATAAACAGGCTCCGAACGGCTGCCACAGGGGCCGCTCACAAAGGTGCCATTCATGAGTGTTGCTGGGGCAACCGATCGGTTGTGCGTCCGCGTCCTGGCAAGCGCCGACACCATACCTTCATCAGTCGCCGCCCAGTCCAATTGGTTCGTTGGGGCCGTCGATCGAAACCGTGTGGCGCGTCGTGGACAGCCAGTTCCAGTGCGACGCCCTGTTCAACACGTACTGCTTCGTTGTCCTGTTTCTGCCCCTGGTGCTGCTGGGCTACTGGGCCGTGCCCCGGCGGGCGTGGAAGCTCAGTTACCTGACGGCGATGAGCTTCCTGTTCTACGCCTTGTGGGACGCGCGCTTCGTACCCCTGCTCCTGGCCAGCGCAGTCGTCGATTTCCTGGTCGCCCAACGCATCGAGGCGGCGCGGGCCCGGCAGGCGGGGGCCGGCGGGACCCGGGCAATGAGCCCAAAGGCATGGCTCATCGTCTCGATTGCCTTCAACCTCGGGGTCCTGGCGTTCTTCAAGTACGCCATGTTTTTCGCCGACAACGCGCGCAGCGTCTTCGACCTGCTCGGCCTCCCGGTCACCATTCCAGGATTCACGATCATCCTGCCGGTGGGCATTTCATTTTACACGTTCCAGACGCTCAGTTACACGATTGACGTCTACCGCGGCCAGGTGCCGGCGACGCGGAATTTCCTCAAGTACACCTGTTACGTGACGATGTTCCCGCAACTGGTGGCGGGTCCGATCGTCCGTTATGCGAAGCTCGACGAGCAGCTTGATGCGTTGCCGGCGCGGCCCCACAGGGGCTTGCTGGTCACCGGCGCGTCGCTGTTCATCCTGGGGCTCGCCAAGAAGATCCTCGTTGCCGACACGGTGGCGCGGATCGTCGAGCCCCTGTGGGCCGACCCGTCGGGGCTGACGGCGGTGCAGGCGTGGTACGCGGCGCTGGGCTACACGATCCAGCTCTACTTTGACTTCAGTGGCTACTCGGACATGGCCATCGGGCTCGGCGCCATGATGGCGCTGCGCTTCCCCATCAACTTCAACGCGCCCTACCAGGCGGTCAACATCAGTGACTTCTGGCGCCGCTGGCACATCAGTCTCAGCACCTTCCTGCGCGACTACCTCTACATCCCCCTCGGCGGCAACCGGCACGGCGCCCGCCGCGCGCAGATCAACATGCTGATCGTCATGTTCCTCGGAGGCCTCTGGCACGGCGCCAACTGGACCTTCGTCGTCTGGGGCGTCTACCACGGCCTGCTGCTGGCCGGCTACCGACAGGTGCAGCCTTGGTGGGACCGCATGCACGTGGCCGCCCAGCGCGCCGCGACCCTGTTTCTCGTCGTCATCGGCTGGGTGGTCTTCAGGGCCAACAACCTCGGCGACGCCATCAGCGTCTACCGCGCCATGTTCTTCGGGCCCGAACTCGGCTTGGCCGTGCTGACGCCCTACGCCGTCCTGCTGCTGGTTGTCACGTACGCATTCATGGCCCTGGCGCGCCCCACCGCCCAGCTCCGCATGCCCGCCAAGCCCTGGCACGCGGCCGCCCTCTCGACGCTGCTGCTGGTGACCATGGTCGTCATGGGCAGCGGCCAGAGTCCCTTCCTCTACTACCAGTTCTGACCATGACCGACCGAAACCCCCCGCCGCCAGTCGCCGAGGACCCCGACGTGCCGTTCCTGGCCGCGGGCATCCCCTGGACGCGCCTTGGCCGCTTCCTGCGCGTGTTGGCCATTGTGTTCCTGCTGGAGGGGGTCATCCTAGTCGGCCTGACCGTGGTCGTCAACCCCCGCTCCGAGTTCCCCATCGACGTGTTCGAGCCCCTGATCCCGAACACCCACCAGATCAAGATCGACATCTACGGGGAGTACCTGGAGAACGAGGGCGCCCCCGACGCCGTGGTGCTGGGCACGTCCCGCGCGCGCCGCCTCGATCCGCAAGCCATCGAGGCCGTGGGTTACGGGCGCACGTTCAATTTCGCCATCGAGGCCGCCGAGATCGAGGACGAACTGGCCGTGTGGCGGTGGATGGTCGCGCAGGGCGACGCGCCGGAGCGGGTCCTGCTCTTCCTCGACCTGGACCAGCTGCGCATCGGCGGCCCGGTCTCGCTTCGCCTGGCCACCAACCCTGACCTGAAGCCCTACACGGACGTGAGCGCGGGCTTCCTCGACTACCTGCAATGGGCCGCGTTCTACGCTTCCCGGCCCGACTACGTCGTGGACACCGGCACCGTGCTGTGGTACTCGCTCGTGGGCTTCCCCGAGACCCGCATCACGTACGAGGCCAACGGGGCGCTCGCCGAGAAGGGAGACCTGACGGAGTTCTTCGTCAACACGACGCGCGGCCAGCAGAACCTGAAGCCCTTCCTGCAGGAGTACTGGAAGGACTACCTCGGCCACGAGGCGCCGGCCCCGGAGAAGGCCCGGCTGTTCGGTCAACTCATCGACGAAGTGCTCGCCGAGGGCGCCACCGTCGACATCGTGCTCGCCCCCATCCAGCCCGACTACCTGGACATCCTGCGGGCCAACACCCCCTTCGACCGGCTCCACAGCGCCACCGTCCAGGCGCTGCTGCAACGGTGCGGCGACATCCGCCTCTTCGACTTCACGCTCCCCGATACGCTGGGCGTCAACCCTGACGAATTCGTCGATGGCGTCCACTACCAGGGAGACAACGTGGGCCGCATCATCGCCGGGTTGGGAGACCCGGAACTGGAACTCTGCGCCAACTGAGCGCCCCTCCGGCGCCGCGACAGGAAACGCTGATGAGCGCGCCGCCCGTGGTGCACTGAGGGCGATGTTCAAGCGAATCCTCATCCCGGTAGACCCGTCGAAACCGTTTGGCGCGGCCAACCAGTACGCCGTCGACCTCGCGCACCGCTTCGGCAGCAGCGTGGTGGCCACCTACGTCATCGACGAGAACCTGCTCGGCCCCAGCGCCCAGCAGACCACCGGCGCCATGGATGAAGCCCTCGAATGGGTGGGCCGCGACGCCATGGATGACTTCGCCTTGCACCACCCCGATCTCGAGGTCAACAAGTGCCTCGCCTACGGCTCCACGGCCACCGCGTTGTTCCAGATCGTCCTGCAAACCGGCGCCAGCGCCCTCGTGCTCGGGGGCTTTCGCAGCCGCGCCGCCCGGGCCACCGGCGGCTGGGGTTCCGTGGCCGGCGAAATCGTCCAACACGCCGAGCGCCCCTGCTTCATCGTCCGCGAGGCCTCCCGCCTGCCCACCAGCGGCGACGCCATCATCGTGCCCTTCGACGGCAGCGAGTTCCCCCGCAAGACGCTCCCCAACATTGCCGCGTTCGCGGAGGCGACCGGCAGCAGCATCGACCTAGTGCACGTGTGCTCCAGTGGCCACGAGGGCGAGGCCCAGGGGCTGCTCAAGGAGGGCGCCGCCCTCATCGCGGAACACCAGCCGGAAATCCAGGTTGAACGCCACGTGCTACGCGCGTCGTTTCTGAAGAGCAAGGGCCGCGTCGTGCTCAACCACGCCCGCGCGGTCAACAGCCCCCTCATCGCCATCAGCCGGCTCGGCCGCACCAGTCTTCACACCGGACGGAGCAAGACCGTCGACTGGCTCATCGCCCACAGCGAGAAGCCGGTCTGGGTGGTGCGCCGCTGATGGAGGCCCAATCCAGCCTCGACCGCCGCGCCTACCGCAAGATGGCCGTCGGCGTCATCCTGGCCCTGATCCTGTTCCTTGTCCCGACCCCGGAGGGGCTCACCGACGAGGCCATGCGAACGCTCGCCATCTTCGTCCTGGTCATCTACTTCTGGGCCACAGAAGCGCTGCCGCTGCCCGTGACCGCCCTGATGGCCGGCGTCGGCCTGGTGGTCTTCGGCATCGCCGACACCCCCAACGACGCGTGGGAACCCTACGCCAAGGACACCATCTTCTTCCTGCTGGGTAGCCTGATTCTCGCCGACGCCGTCACCAAAACCGACACCGACCGGATTCTGGCGGCCCGCCTCCTGCGCCGCGTCGGCGGCAGCACCGACAGCCTGCTCTTCGGCATCATCGTGACCAGCACGCTGGCGGCGACGGTCGTCAGCAGCCACGCCATCGCGGCCGTCATGCTGCCGCTGGTGCTGTCGATCTTGCGGTCCACCCGACTGCACGACCGGCAC
>JBFJYU010000061.1:0-12400 GCA_041622435.1 Thermoplasmatota archaeon
ATCGGTTCCCCCGACCGCAGCCCTTGCCGAGTGGGGGCTCCCGATCCAATCCGGCGACGTTTTCTGGCCTCAAACGCCCGGCGTTGAACACATCGATGTCAAATTTGACAGAAATCGCCAGAGCCTCGTGGCTATTGCGGGCACCGACAACGTCGTGCCGGCGCATTTCATGCTGGAACGGTGGCTGTACGGCAACGCAACACACGTGGCTGGGGCAATCGACGCTCGGTTGGATGGCATGTGGATGCGTCCGCTAGCAGGCCAGCTCCTCTGTCTGGAGCCGTCGGTCGATCCATTGTGCGTGGTAGTGGCAAGGGGAACCGGAGGGGTTGACAACCGGGGCGTCGTTTCGTTCAATGTTGCCCCAGGGGCGCTTCCGAAGTGAGCGCTCGCCGTGTAGCCGGATTGCCCCCTTGGAACGACCTTAATGCACGAAGACGAATCCGTCCATGGCGCCGTTAGTCGCCGTATCGGATGATCCCATGACCGACGGACCGCAGGTGGTCGTCATCCCTGACGGCCAGTGGAAGGCTTTCCTCGCCGAGAAGGGCGTCAAGTCCTGGTACAGCGCGGTGGCGCCGCCGGGTGCGTTCATTCACACGGACGGCGACGGGCAGCCCAGCGATCAGGACACGATCTGGATCAAGGAGCGCTTGTGGAAGTCGGCCCTCGCCGGCCGCCGCACGGGTTCACAGATCCTGGCGCACGAGTTCTTCCATAGCCTCGTTCCGAAGGGCACCCGCGCGCCCGCTGGCGAGCGCGAACGGCTGGAGGCCCTCTACGGCCACCCCAAGACGGCGATCGCGTCGGTGTTGCATGCTTTCAAGACGGGTTTCGCGACCAACGCCTTCAGCCGTGTCTTCCGGTGGCGCCGCGCGCCCGCCGAGGGCTGGGGGCAGTTCGAGGCCTGGATGAAGCAGCACCGGCAGCGGGCTGAGGAGCCGATTGCGGCGTAGGAGGTGGGCGCCGCGCGGCTTGCCTCCGTAGCACGGGGTCCGCGATGGTCCCGAACAGGCCTGGGCCTGTGCCACAAAAGCGAAGAATCAGTCCACACCTAGGGATTTCTATGGCAGCCGCCCGGCTTGAGGTTGTGAAGCGAGTCCGCGTTACCCCACAGGACGCCGCCCACCTTGCACAGGACGCGGTTGATCTTGGCCTCACGGAGAGCGAGGCCATGCGCCTCGGCCTTACACTAGTGCACCGGCTCGCACGGAGGCGCCGGCACGGCCCACACCTCCTAGCGCTCGCCGAAGTGCAAGGTGACAACGTGAGGGCGGAGTGGCCCGCGTGAGGACCATCCTGGACACGAATGTACTCTGGGACCGCGCCGCCCTGGAACGGATCCTTGCATCGGCCGACGACGTCATCGTGCCGGCCATCGTTTTCACGGAGCGCGCCCGGCAACTAGTCCGCGAAGGCCGCGGCACCGCCGCCACGCTTGGCGCCCTGTTGGAACGGCTCGATTTCGTCATCGAGCCGTTCGCTGAACAGGAGGGGGGCCGCTACGCGGCCGGCATGGTCGACGACGAGCGGTGGAGGCGGCTCGCCCGAGATGCGATGATCGCCGGACACGTCCGGCCGAGCGACACGCTGCTAACCCACAATGTGCGCGACTTCCTTGACGTGGGTGTGCCTGCGTCACAAGTGGTGGCCCCGTGATGTCCAACGACCCCGCACATCCGCGAGGGCGCGCACTGGAGGACGCCTTGGACAAGCTGGACCAAGGGCTTGAGCTCCTGCATCGCGTCGACGCGGTCAACGACCGCTACGGCCCGGCTATCAGTGCTCTGGCCCACGGCACCGAGGTGCTGCTGAAGGTGACTCTGGGAATGGCCCGTGAACAGGCGGGCGAACCGTTCAACGCGCGTGACTACAGGCACGACATCGGCCGCGTTCTCGACGACCTGCACGCCGCCTGCTGGCGCGAGCCGCCGGCCGTGCTTGCGAACGACCTCGTGGAGGGGCAATGGCGTGATGACGCCGCCTGGATCAGGGACGGGCCGATCTTTAGGCGCCTAACGACGATCCTCACCGCCTATGGCGGGGTGGGGCCGGGAAGTCGCTACCACTGGCTTGACTTGGCGTTTCGCGATGACTACCCGCAAGCCTACCAGGCCGCGCAAGACCCCAAGACACAATGGGCCCACCTGCAAAACCTCGTAGCTGACCGCGTGTTGGCACCAGCCGGCCGGCACCCCGGCGGCGACCTAGACCTGTACTACGCCGATGTGTGGGACGCCGTCGCCTGCACGGTTCTTCGCCTTCGCCGCGCGTGCGGTCGCCTCTGGCTGTGGGGGGTGCTCGGCCCGCACGGCACGAGGCTCTCTGGATATGTGCAAGCAGACGCCCTGACCGCGGACACGGCGCTGTTCAACGGTGCCGTACCATCTGCGCTGCACGCAGCGGGCGGCTAGATTCGCCCCCAACCCTCATCAACAACTCCCAAGTCGCCGGCCCCGTGAGCTTCGAGATCGTTGACCGCGCCGCCGCTGGCCGCATCGGCCGCTTCAAGACGCCGCATGGCGCGGTGACCACCCCGACTATCCTTCCGGTGGTCAATCCAAACATCGATCTCGTGTCGGCTAAGGAGATGCGGAGTCGTTTCGGCGCGGAGATGGTCATCACCAATTCGTACGTGATCCACAAGCACGAGCGGCTGCGGGAGCAGGCGCTGGCTGAGGGGGTGCACAAGGTCATCGACTGGGACGGTCCCGTCATGACCGATTCGGGCACGTTCCAGATGTACGTGTATGGAGACGTTGAGGTGGGCCCCACGGAAATCGTGGACTTCCAGGCCGCCATGGGCGTCGACGTGGCCACGTGCCTCGACTTGTTCGTGACGCCGGACATGACGCGCGAACAAGCTGAGGCTGCTGTGGCGGAGACGCTCAAGCGAACCGCGGCGAGCGTGGATCACAAGGGTGGCAGCCTGCTCAACGCGACGGTTCAGGGCGGCACCCACCTGGATCTGCGGCAGCAGTGCGCCGAAACCTACCGCGATCTCGACGTGGATTACCACACCATCGGCGGCGTGGTGCCCGTGATGGAGCGCCAGATGTACCCCGAACTGGTCGACATGATCATGGCCAGCCAGGGAGTGCTGCGCAAGGACCGGCCCTTGCACCTCTTCGGCGCCGGCCATCCCCTGGTCATGCCGCTGGCGGTGGCCCTGGGCTGCGACATCTTCGATTCGAGTTCCTACGCCAAGTACGCCAAGGACGGCCGCATCATGACGCCCGAGGGGACGCTTCACTTGGCTGATTTGGATGAGTTCCCGTTCGCCGGCCACCTGGCGGACCACTTCACGGTCAAGGAGCTGAAGCAAGCCTCCAAGAAGGACCGCGAGCGCGAGATCGCCCTGCACAACCTGGATGTGCTCTTCAGCGACCTGCGCCGCATCCGCAACTGCATCCGCGACGGCACCCTGTGGGAACTGGTCGAGCAGCGGGCGACGTGCAACCCGTACCTTGCCGCCGCGACGCGCAAGCTGGGGGAACCGATGTACCAGCAGTGGCTGGAGGCGCGCGAACCCACGAGTCACAGCAAGGCGCTGCGCTACACGGGCAGCCTGACCCACCGGCGACCGGTGTTCGACCGCATCCGCACGCGGCTGCAGGAGCGCGTGGCCCCCATCGGCGAACCCATCCCCGTGGAGGTGGAGACGCCGTACGGCGGCCCGGGCGAGCAGAAGCGGGAGTTGGGCATGCACAAGGAGCCGGCCAACAAGCCCTATGGCGCCGGCCTGGGCAGCCTTGACCCCGACATGGACCACGCGATCATCAGCCCCCTGGGCCCAGTCCCGCTGGGCCTGGATGAGGCGTACCCGTTCACCCAGTCGGTCCTGCCGCGGCTGGAGGGCCTCGACCGGGAGCACATGGGATGGGTGGGCGACACCAAGGACGCGTTCCTGGCCACCCACGAGTTTGTGCCGGCCATTCCAGGGCCCGGCGACCGCCACGGCGAAGCCGACCGTGACTTCCTCCAAGTGCTCCGGACGGCGGACTGGCAGTTCGGGCTCGGCGCCGGCGCGGCGCTGACGGATGGCACGCTGAAGGTGGACCGCAGCCGCAAGACCGGCAAGATGCGCACCGCCGCCCTCAACGGCGAACACGTGCTGAGCCTCCGGGCTGGCGACGGTCTGTTCACGTTGAAGGTCGGCGGCGCACGCATCATCCACGCCGCGCTCCCGGCGCCGGCCAACCGGGTCGTCGTCGATGACGACTCAGTCGGCTTCAACCGCGACGGCAAATCGGTGTTCTCCAAGTTCGTCCTCGGCGCCGATCCGGCCCTTCGCCCCGGCGATGAGTGCCTCGTGGTCGACCGGCACGACAACCTGGTCGCCGTCGGCCGCGCCCTTCTCAACGCGGAGGAAATGGCCGACTTCCAAACCGGCACCGCCGTCAAGGTGCGCGAAGGCATTCCCGAGCCTGCCTGACCCGGCCGGAAACGACCCCTCGTCGGGGCCCCCCGGACCGCCTGAGGCGGCGGCTGGTGCAACGGACCGGCTGGCCCCGCCCTCGCCGGGCAGCCGAGCGGCGTCGCCCGCGGGCGGCGGTGGCCGCATCCAGCCAGGGCAGGCAAGGCGGGCTCGCACGCCGGTCGCCGGCGGCCATTCACGTGCCCGGACACCCGATGTGTTACACGCGCGCTCGCGCGCGAGCGGGGGTCGGCAGGAATGCGGGGATTGCGAGGTTCCGGGCGGCGCCCGCGCAAGCCCGTTGTAGTCATCGGACGCAGTTCGACATGAAGCCGACCTTGCAACCAGCGCGGCCGTACGGGCTCCGGCGCAGCCCACCGCGCTGTCAGGAGGTCAGCGCCCCACGGGCGACGCCACCCGCATGGTCTTGGCTGCAAAGGAAACAGACCCCCCAAAAACGGGTCGGTATCACCGAGTGGAAGCTCGTTTTCCTCCTTTACAGTGGATGCAGGTTCCAGTGGAAGCGATGGGGTCCGTGGCCATCTGGGAAACGGTTATGTCAAACACCCATGTAGGGGGTTTCCCTGCTTCGTGAAGGACCGTTGGAGCCACTGGGCCCTGTGGGAGGTGGCCCCGGTTGGATCGGTTCTTCAACCATCGTTTATCGTATGGGCGAGTGGGAACTGGGAGGATAAACCGCTTGGTAAAGGACCTCTTTGGGCAATTACTGGAAGCCGAACCGCTCTTCGTCAACAAAGAGGTACTGCGCGCCTCGTACACACCCGAAGAGTTGCCACACCGGTCCACTGAGATCCGTTCCCTCGGGAGCATCTTGGTACCGGCGCTGCGCGGCGAAACGCCGAGTAACGTGTTCATCTACGGCAAGACCGGGACCGGCAAAACGGCCTCGGTCAAGTACGTCGGCGGCGAACTCGTCAAGAAAGGCAAGGACCCGAACATCGGCAAGCGGGTCAACATGATCTACATCAACTGCGAGGTCGTCGATACCCAGTACCGCGTCCTGCAGAACATCGCCAACTGGTTCATCGCGGCCGAGAACTGGCACCAGCGCATCCCCTTCACCGGCTGGCCGACTGACGAGGTCTACGACGCCCTGCGCCGCTACGTCGACGGCTTCATGAAGGACACCAACGACCGCTGGGTCGCCGACCCCACCCGCCAGCCCGGCGAGATGACGATCATCGTGCTCGACGAGGTTGACAAGCTCAAGGGCGACGAGGTTCTCTACACGCTCACGCGCATCAACAGCGACCTTGGCAACAACAAGGTCAGCGTCATCGGCATCAGCAACGACCTGAAATTCACCGAATTCCTTGACCCGCGCGTCAAATCCAGCCTCGGCGAGGAGTCCATGATTTTCCCGCCGTACGATGCCCAGCAATTGCAGGACATCCTAGCCCAGCGCGCCAGCATCGCGTTCAAAAACGACATTCTCGACGAAGCGGTCATTCCGTTGTGTGCCGCGCTGGCTGCCCGGGAGCACGGCGACGCCCGCCGCGCCCTTGATTTGCTGCGCGTTGCCGCCGAGTTGGCAGAGCGCGAGCGGGAACGCACGGTGCAGGAGAAGCACGTCCGCTTGGCGCAGAACAAGATCGAAGTGGACCGCATCAGCGAGGTTGTTCGGACGCTTCCGACGCAGAGCAAGCTCGTCTTGCTGGCAACCATGCTCGGCGAGGAGACCAACCGCGACCACGGCATCCATAGCCTGACCACGGGTGAGGTCTTCGACATCTACAAGGAGCTGTGCAAGCAGACCGGCTGCGACGTGCTGACCCAGCGCCGCATCACCGACCTCATCTCGGAGTTGGACATGCTTGGCATCTTCACGGCGCGCGTGATCAGCAAGGGCCGCTACGGCCGCACCCGCGAGATTCAGATGTCGGCGCCGATCGACTCGACGCGCAAGGTGCTCGACGAGGACGAATTGTTGCGCGACGTGCTCAACTTCCGCCCGAAGCTCCAAAACCGGCTGCTCTAGGCAGGCGAGGCGCCCGACGGCCGGGGCTTCCCCGCGCCGGCCGTCGGCGCCGTCGCAAGTTCGACCAATGGCGGCGGTGCTAATCCACCGGTGAGGACTGAACGCGGCGCGCCGTGGGCCACTGGTGCTTGAGGATTGCGAGCCGCCGGTTGCGGCCTAGAGCTTCTCCTCGTCCTGGCCACCACTTGGCGCCGGCTGGTCGGCGTCGGCTTCTTCCGGACCGCCGGCGGGGGGCGAGGGCGCTAACTCGTCACCGATGAGGGCATCGGACGACTCGGTGCCACCATAGTTGGCAGGGTCGGCGTTGGCCGCCGCCGCCTCGGCTGTCGCCCGGCGCCGCTTGAGCATGGCTTCCAGGATCAGGGGCGTGCCGATGAGGACGCCGAGGGAGACGAACAACATCGTCTTCAGGTCACCCGGCGCGCGCTCGTAATGGGATGTCGGCTGGCCGCTGAAGTACTTCCCCGTGACATCCGTAAAGCCGAGCTTCACGAGGCCGAGCCACGGCACCTCGCCGCGGGCCTTGCCCAGGATCCACCCGGGCTGCACCGGCAGCCGGCTGATGCCGGGCTGGTCGGCGCTGGGGTTGTTGTCGCCGCGGGTGATGAAGCCGGAGAAGTCCGACGGGCTTGGCACATCGTCCAGGGGCTCCAGCCCGAAGCAGCCAGCGCCTTGCAGGTTGTTCTCGTAGCACTGAATGCGGTGGTTGACCTCGGTCTCCAGTTGCGCCGCGTAGTTGCGGGGCAGCCCGTAAGGCGACTCCGGGCCGAGTGCCGGGTCGTTCAGGTCGTCGGCGAAGCGAATGCCGAGTCCCGGGACGCTGTAGGTAAAATTGTCATGAATTTGCAGCCACGCCATGGCTCGGTGAATGATGGGCGTCTGGGTCTCGCTGCCGTCCTTGCGGTAGATGACCACGTCGCCGTCCATTCCGTAACTGGCCCGGCCGCCCTCGGCAAACGGTACAACGTCTTCGCGGCCGTCCACGTCGCGCACGAAGACCAGATCACCCGGGTCGATGGTTCCGATGCGGCCGTATCGCTCCGGGTCGCACGGGTAACTCATCGGGATTTTGCAGTGCATCATGCTGCCCGACTCGATCACGACGACGGGCGCCTCGTCGGGGAACGATTGCCCCGTGCCACCCCACAAGGCGGCCAAAACGACCACGACGACCAGGCCGGCCACGCCGACCTCGCGGATGAGCGGGTAGGGCCGGTCCTCGCGCGTCATGAAGTGGTGCACCGCCGGGGACTTCTCGCGAAGCCATTCCATCGGTCGGCGCCGGTTCGAGCCGGCGGGTGGATTCATCGGGGTGCCGAACCTGGGGTCCCTTAAAACGCCACGGCAACAGTTGTTGCCCGCCCCCGCCCGGCGGCGTGGGCCGCACCCCAAGCGCTATGACGCAGACCTCCGTCGGCGCCCCCGTGAAGCAGGCCCACCCGACGGCGGTGCGCGCCGCCGAGGCATCCCTGCCAACGGTCCACGGCGCCTTTCGCATCGTGGCCTACCGGGATGTCCCCACGGGAAAGGAGCACGCGGCCATCGCCAAGGGCGACTTGGACGGCGCCGGCGCGGTCTTGGTGCGAATCCACTCTGAATGCCTGACCGGCGATATTTTTGGCTCCTTGCGGTGCGATTGCGGGCCGCAGTTGCGCGAGGCCCTGCGGCGCATCGACGACGCCGGCGCTGGCGTGGTGCTCTACCTCCGGCAGGAGGGTCGCGACATCG
The DNA here is from genome assembly GCA_041622435.1 of Thermoplasmatota archaeon. Classification (GTDB taxonomy): domain Archaea; phylum Thermoplasmatota; class E2; order JACPAO01; family JAHFTW01; genus JBFJVP01. The sequence goes on from JBFJYU010000061.1 coordinate 8,145, forward strand.
GCCTGATCAACAAGATCGCCGCCTACGAGTTGCAGGAGCAGGGACGCGACACCGTGGATGCCAACCTGGAACTGGGGCACCCCGTGGACGCGCGCACGTACGACGCCGCCCGCGACATGCTCGTCGACCTGGGCATCGCGTCGGTCCGGTTGATGACCAACAACCCGGCCAAGGTGGAGGCCCTGGAGGCGCTGGGCATCAAGGTCGTCGAGCGGTTGCCACTGGTCATCGAGGCCACCGATGACTCCGAGGCGTACCTCGCAGCCAAGCGGGAGCGCATGGGTCACTTGCTGGACTAGCCCACCTACCATTTGCCCATCAGCTTCAGCACTCCCGCGACGATCGCAGCGACGCCGACGAGTGTGCTGAGGATGCCCGCCAGGGCCGCGCCGAGCGGAATCAGGATCACGATGCCCAAGACGATGGCGACCACGCCCGCCAACGTGGAGCCCTTGAATTTGCCGGCCAGGATCATGACGCCGACAACGATCAGGCCGATCGCGGCGATCTCGACGAGAAACGGTATGTCGAGCCAGCCGAGGATCATCATGGAGCCGAGGGCCACGAGAAGGATGCCGATGAGTTGGTCCGTGTCCACGCTGGAGCCAGCCATTGAACCCCCGACCCGGTCCCGGTTCTTGACGCGGTCGGTGGCGGTGGGCCGGGGCGGCGGGCAGGCTACGTCATGTTCCGGCCCAACCTGGCGCGCAGCATGACGCGCAATCACCCACCGACAGCGAGGTGAAGCGCCCCACCACGGCCTCCAGGGAGGCGCCAAGGCGAACCCTATCGACGGCCAGTCATGCGGGGACAGGCGGGCCCGCGTCGCCCGCGGCGTTTCGCAGCAACGCCTCGGCGGCGCTAGCCACCTGGGGTGGCACGCTGTAGCACTTAAGCCGACCTCGAGGAGTCACCGTTACCATACCTTCGGCCTCCAAGCGACGCAAACGGTGCTGTGTCGTGCTGCGGCTCCAACCCCACCGGGCCGATTCCTCCATGATGCCACGTTGGTGCATGCCTGGATTGCCCGCCAGCCACTCGGACAAGAGCCGAAGCTCCGGCTCGCGAAGTATCGTCACGACCCGCCAGGAGGTGTCGAACTGGCCATGGTTGTCAAAGTGGCGCAGGGTTTCCCGGTGCGGCCGAATCGAGATGACGTTCGCCCGCGCCAGCACCTGCAAGTGGTGTCGGGCCGTGCCCGTCGGAATCTCCGTGCGGCGAACCAGCTCGCGGAAGGTCGCCCCGGGGTGCTCCTGCACCGCCTCGTAGAGCCGCCGACGGTTGGGGTGCTTGAGCGGGTCCGATCGTCGTGTCAAGAGCGCGGCGCCGAGCTTGAGGGCACCCAAAATGAGGGCGATCCCGCCAGTTGCTGCGATGGCGTCGCTTGCCGAGAATGACGCGACGGGCACCTGATCGAGCTTCGCCGCCGTCACATCCCCGGACAACGCCGCCTGCAAGCGCCCGCCCGGCGCCTGTTGCAGGTCGGACAGGACGAGGCGCCCCTGCAGCGCTGCGGTGCCGTCTCCGTCCATCCAGCAATGCTCGTGGCAACTGGCCGGCGATGCCTTGGCGAGGCGCGCCGTGCCGTCGAACCGCACATCCATGGAGGAGCCGCCGACGACGAGCCAGGCCGCAGGGATGACCATCTCCATCGACGCGTTTACACCGGAATAATGGGAGTAGGTGTATTCATCGAAAGCGATCGACCCGGGAACGCCCGGCGGGGGAGCCGTGCGTTCAAATCCGCCGCCTTCAATGCACATTTCCCGTTCACATGTGACCGTCACGTTATGCATTCCGAACTCAAAAATACCGCTTGCCGTAATTTGGACCCATGTGTCGTTGGCGGCAGTGCTTGAAAGAAGCGCCGACGGTTCATCGATGCACGCCGTTCCCGCGAATTGGGATGACCAACCGTGATCGGCATCGGCGGGAGCAACCTGGGTCATGCACGGAAAATCACTCGAGGATAGCAAGGAAATGCCTGACGCCACGCTGACTTCAAGGCTCTGGGCCTGAAACCAGAGGCTGCCCGTGCGATCCCCGACGCTGAGCGCAGCTACCTGAGCCGCGGGTGTTATTGCTGCCCGCTGCGGCCCCGGGGCAAAGACCGTCGGTATCGGCAGCCAGCCGTATTCACCATGAAAAACGGCTAGGTGTTTGACCACGCCGGCGCCCTCTCCGTCTAGCACGAGGTTCCCGTGCGGGGCTATGTTGGGGGGAATGATCACTCCGAGCCAAGTTGCATTGACTCCGATGCTTGAGTGTTCAATGCGTGCGGGCTCGGTGAACGAAATAATGTCCGTTGTCGTCTGGCCCGGCGCAACGGTGCACCAGAGAGTGGCGGTGATTAGCAATAGGCCGCGGCTAGGGTTCATGCCTGTCACTCCTCCGGGGGCACCCGCATCGCGCTGCCAAGTGGCAAAGTTCCCGAGCCATCGGCGCCGCACAATAGGGGGTTGACCGGGTCGGCCGGGTTGGCCCGTTCAATCACGAGGATGGTCCTGCTAGCCTGGGCACAGTGCTGGGCTGACTGTATCCCTTCTCGTTTCGCCACCGGTGCCTCCAGTTGCTTGGATCCAAAGGCGACTGCATGCAGCCCCGGGGGCGCCGGCGTGCTGACCACAATCCCCGGACCCGGCGCAGTGGCGCGATGCATGCTCATGACTCGCAGGCCCCTGGTGCAATCCAAGCCAGATCCCCGGTTACCGTCATGTTGCGGTAGTAGCCGCCTAGAACCACGGCATCACGCAAATCATGCTCCGCCATGATGGTTGGCGCGCCGAACTGGCTCCATGCGACCGGCGTCTCGCGGGGTTGAGTGGTGGATTTCATATCTAGATTCCAGGATTGCACGCCGTCCCCGTGCGTCCAAAAATACTGTTCGCGCGCGGGGCGTGCATTCTCCGGCGCAGTCTGGAACGCGTACTGCGAATGCAGCGCTAATTGGCCAGATACGGCGACCTTCATTTCCAGCGTTTCCAGCGCCCAACCGGGGATGGCGTTGTCTGTAGCTCGCTGGAAGGACACCTCAATTGCTTCCACGCCCCACGCGGTCGTGAAGAAATCGACGAGCCATTCACCCTCGGCATAGAATCTAAAGGGCGTCATGCGAAGCGCCGTTTGGTCGCTAGTGCATTTGTTGTATGGTAACTTATCGTGCGCTTCGATCAAAAACCGGATCGGGCCAGCCTCGATGCCCGTCGTGTTTAGCCGATGGCACTCGAAATAGGTGTAGAATGTGCCCGTCACAGCTTGAAAACTGTCGCCACCCCAATCACTGGGCGGCTCTCCGGGAGCCATCTTGAGAGGCCAATTGAACGCCAGGGTTCGCTTCAGACAATCATCCATCTGGAACGGCCCGTTGACGCCAGGCGACGACTCGGGGTCGTACACCGCCCGGTGAGCCTGCTGGGTGCCGCCTCTGAGCGGATCTTCCTCATTGATGGATTCATCGGGCGTGTTTGGCCGATCGGCCGCACAACCTGCCAGCAACAACGAGGTGATCAAAAGCACATGCGCCTTCATGGATAGCCCCCAGGGGGGCAGGTGCCGACCCCGATCCATAATCCTGCCCCGACTGGATGGCGGTCGGTGCTAGTGTAAAAGATTGGTTGCCAGAACCCGACAGACCGATCGGTGGGGTCGTCATCATACCAGGGGCCGAAGGAGGACTCTTTCGCGCCGCCGGCTACCGGCCAACAGCACCAGATCGGCGTCGGGCAATCCCTCCAGGCTTGATCCCGCAGTTCATCCAACGTGCGAACGGTCGTGGCCTCCAAGGCATGGTAGACGGACGCGACTTCCCGGTGCCCCTCTTCGTAGGCGCCTTCGCTTGTTCGGTAGGCCCACCGTGCTGCGGCCTCAGCGTGGGCGTTGGTTTCGTAGGCCAACGCCTGCACCTCGTCCAAGGGCCGCGCTTCGGCTCCGGGGGGGTCCCGACGAGCAACACGACGGCAAGCGTCGCCATTGTCCATCGCGCCATGTCCTGGGCCAACGGGCGCATGAATATGAATCCAATCGAACGGTTGTCATTCATCGAATCAGATACACTGCGGCATGTGTTTGTATCAACGAGCTTGCTTTTTAAACGCCAGACCACTCGCCCAGTTCGTATAAACTGCCAACTTCAGCATCCGGCGTCGTCGAGGACGGTGGCGTAGCAGCCCCACCGAACTTGCCACGCCTGCGATTCCCCCGGACTGTCGCCAGACCCAGGGCTGACGTGGGTGCGATGTCGTGGTGCAGGCTCTGGG
>JBFJYU010000062.1:0-12230 GCA_041622435.1 Thermoplasmatota archaeon
GGGTCGCAGGCGCACGAGTTGACGCTCGTTGAACTCCACGGGGCGGGCACGATCCCGGACCTGATCGCCTCGTTCAGTCCCAATGCCACGGGGCCGCCGCCGGCGTCCTTCGTCGGCGGCGTCACTGGCATGGAGGCTGACGCGGTGAACTATTTCGTCGCGAACCTGAAAGCCGGCCGCTACGGCCTCATCTGTTTCGTTGAGGACCCGGATACCGGCGCGCCCCATTTCGCCCTGGGGATGGCCCAGGAAATCACCATCTAGACTGTTTGAGCATAGGTCCGCAATGGTTTCCAAGCGGCGCGTGGCTCGCCGCGCATGGTCAACCTCATGCTGCCCGTCATCCTTGGCGTGGTGGGTGGTGCCTGGCTGGCGGTTCGAGCGGCGCGACAACACCTTGAGAGCGGCAACAGTGCGCGCGTTGCGGCGATCCTGACGGCGGTGGCGGCGCCGATCGCGTTGGCCGCGCTGAGCGCCATCCTGACGATCTTCATTGATTTGGCGAGTCCGCTCAAATCGGGCGTGGCGGCGTTGACATCGGGCGTGATCGGGGCCGCGTGGCTCGTATGCGCCGCCTTGGGCGCTCGTGTTCCGGACCGGTTGGCGTGGCTCCTGATGGTGGGGCTGGCAGGTGCTGCGGCCATCGCGGCCGTGGCTGGCCGGTCGTTCGACCCCGGTGTCCGCGTGATGGTCACGATGGTGCCGGTGCTCGGGTTTCTGGCGATTGCGCCGACGGCGGCGGCCCGCGCCTTTGAGGAGGGCCGCGACCAACGGACCCGCTGGGCCGCCTACGGCGTGGGGGCCCTGATGGCCTTGGCGGCCGTCGGCGCGTTGCCGGTCGCGCTGTTTGGGATGGCGACGCCGCCGCAGGAGGCTTCCCACGCGTGGGAGGTGCAACTGATTCCGCAGGATCAGGGTGACTACACCGTCCGCATTCACATGCTGGAGGCTGGCGGCGGTGTATCGACGGCGCGCCTCAAGGGGCAGATCGTGGACGCCTTCGAGGCCGACGGCGCCCGGGCGCATTGGGAGAACGGCACCCTTGTCGTGGCGGCGGCGGGGCCGGTGAAGGCGTCGGCGTCCACCGCGTTTTTCGGGTCCGTTGGCGATCGCGAAGGGTTTCCGCCGGTGCGGCAGAACGTGACGGCCGCCGTGGAGGGGCCGGCGATGGGGGTCCTGTGGCGCATCGCCCACTCTGGAGGGGAGGGCCATTCCTGCCTTGAGCGCGGGGTTCTGGCGGGTTCGCTGCCGGCCGGTGGGCACACCGAGCTCCGCGCGGAAGGCCGCGATGAACTGGCCATGATGTGCGTGTGATTCGGGCGGCGCTACCGTGCTACCGGGATTCGCTCCAGCGCCAGCGCAGTTCCTGTCCGGCGGACAGGGGGTAGCAGTCGGCGCTGCGGTCGGCCCAGATCCAATCCCCCGACGCCGAAGTGGATCCCGCGTTGCGCACCTCGTAGACCCAGCCCGTGGGGTCTGTTTCGGCGGCGACGTGGCCGGCGATACCGCGCACATACAACCCGCAGGCTACACCGTAGTCCTGTACGGTGATGTCGAATCCGCCGGCTTCGGCCGCCGCGTGCAGGACGGAGAGGGCTGTGGCGTTGTCAGCGTGGACGGTTCCGTTCCAGATGTTGTCGCCGCCGGGCCCGATGATCGCGATGGCGTAGCTTCCCGTGGCGCCGGGTTCGGTGCCGCCGCTGGCGAGGAGGAAGAGTGCCGCTGCGGCGGCCAAGGTGGCGAGGCTGGCGGCGGCGGCCAGGCGAAGTGCGGGGCGCGGGGAATTTGACACAGAATCAACCCAATTTGATGATTATCAGGAAGCCTTGAAGCGTGTTAACGGTTGCCAGGCGCCATGCACAGCGCTCGCCACCTGCGCGACAAGAGCGGGAACACCCGCCTGCTGATCCTTGCCCAACTCCAGCAGCGCCCAGGCAGCACGCTCAGCGACATCGCGGGGCGTCTTGGTGTCACCGTCCAGGCGGTCTCCAGCTACGCACGCGACCTGTCGGCCGACGGCGCCATGCAGGGCGGCTCCGGCGGCTACCGGGTCACCGCGAGGGGCCTCGGGCTCCTGCACGAGGGCGCCCGCCGGCTACGCGACGCCGTCGAGGAGGTCACCGCCCCCCTCCGCGACGTCCGTGTCACCAGCGCCGTGGCCGCCGACGTGGTGGCAGCCAACCAGATGGTCGGGCTGTTCATGCAGGACGGCGACCTCGTGGCGCGCCCCGGCGCCGACTCGACCAGCCGCGGCGTGGCCATCGCCGACGCGGTCGCCGGCACCGAGGTGATCGTGGGCGAATTGGAAGGGATCGTGGATCTGGCTCCCGGACGACTCACCATCGTGGCACTCCCCTCCCCGGTCGAGGGCGGCATCAGCCGCGTGGACGCCGACGCGCTGCGAACCCTTCTGGCCGCCCGCGGGGTGCCGGACCGTGTGGGTGCCCTGGACACCGGCGCGCGCATCCTGGCCCGCCAACTCATCGCCCGGCTTGACTTCGAGTTCGCCGCCGACTACGCCGCTTTCAACGCCGCCGAGCGCGGCCTGGAGGTGCTGCTCATTGCCAGCCGCGACAGCCTCCCGGAAACGATGCGCGCCCTTGAGCAGTTGAACGGCCGCACCCTGCGACGGGTCCCCATTGACCTGCTCGACGCGCCGGAAGCCGCAACCGCCAGTGCGGCGGTGGAGATGCGGCGCCCCGGAGTCGCCGCGTGACGGCACCGCTCGTCGAGGTTCGAGGCTTCCCCCGACCCGGCGGCCCGCCGCTGGACTTCACCATCACCCCCGGCGAGATCGTCGTCCTGCGCGGCGCCAACGGATCCGGCAAGACCAGCCTCCTGCGGTGCCTCGCCGGCCTGGACTCCGCCCGGCGCCCCGAGACCGCCCGCGTGGCCGGCAAAGACCCGGCGGCCACGCCTGCGGCAAGGGTTCCAGAGTTGCTCGCCCTCAGCCCCCAGGAGCCCCGCGACGGGCTGGTCGGACTGACGGTGGCCGGTGAATTTCGCCTGCGCCAGCGCGAAGCTCCCGTCGAGCTGACCGGCCTGGCCGAGCGGGAGGTCGCATCCTTGTCCTCGGGCGAGGCGAGGCGCACGGTGCTGGCCCTGGCCGGCTCCGGCGCTCCGCTCTTGCTGTTGGACGAGGCCGGCGAAGGCCTTGACGCGGCTGGACAGGCCCGGCTGCGCGCGCTTGTTGAACGGCAGGGCCAGCACGGCGCCGTCATGGCCGTGGACCATCAGGGCCTGCTGGCCGATCTGGCCACTCGCACGATCGATTTGACACAGGCCGACGGGCGCAAACCCGTGGGCTCGCTGCCCGCCGCTGCGCCCGGCGCCACCCGGCTCGCCTGCGACGCCGGCACCTGGCGCCACCTGCGCCTGCCCGCCCTGGCACTAGGTCCCGGCGTCCACGCCGTGACCGGGCCAAACGGCAGCGGCAAAAGCACGTTTCTGCGCCGCCTGGCCGGCCTGTTGCCCGCAGGCCGTACCGTCAGCGTCGCCGGCGAGCCTCCGCGCCCCGGCGTCAACGTCACGCTCTTGCCGGCGCGGGCGCGGGACCTGCTCAGCCGGGACACCGTCGCCGAGGAGCTGGCCGCCCCCGACCGCTCCGCCGACGGCCCCGCCCACCGCCTGATTCCCGGACACCTGCTCTCCCGGCACCCGCTGACGCTCAGCGGCGGCGAAGCGCAACGGGTGGCCCTTGCCAAGGCGTTCGCCCATCCGGCACGCGTCCTGTTGTTGGACGAGCCCGAGGCACACTTGGACGAAGACGGCCGCCAGGGATTGTTCGAATTGCTCGAGGCCGCGTCCAGGGCGGGCCGCTGCGTGGTGGCGGCGACCCACGACGAACAACTACAGCAGGCCGCGCACACCCGCATCCGTCTGGAGTCGGGGTCCGCGCCATGAAGCCGGCCGCGGCTTGGGGCACCGTGGCGGCCATGGCCCTGCTGAGCGTGCTGGGGCTTGCCGCGCCGTGGCCCGTTGCCGGCGCCTTGTCGGTGGGGGCCCTGGCGGCGCTGCGCGGTGGCCGCGCCATGTATGCGGCAACGGCCGCGACGGCCGTGGCCCTGCACGCAACCGTACTGGCGCTCGCGGTCCCTGGCCCCCATCCGGTCCACCTCGGGCCACTAGCCTTGGGCCCGGATGGCGCCCTGCGAGGCGTGGCCGGGGCTTTGCGCCTGACTGCCGTGCTCGGCTGCAACCTGGCACTGCTGTCGCGGGTGCGCCCCGCCGTGCTCCTTGATGGGCTGCGCCTGCCGCGCCGCGCCACAGCCCTCGTCGCCGCCGTCCTCCTGGCCGCCCACGACGTGGCGCTCGACGCCGCCCGCCTGCGCGACGCGCGCCGCCTGGAGGGCCGCTGGGCCGGCGGCCGCGGAGGCCGCGTCGCATCCGCCGCCGGCCTCATCGCTCCGATTCTCGTAGCATCCCTGAGGCGGGCCGAGACCCGCCGGGACGCCCTTCGGCTGGCTGGATTGGGCACCGGAAACCGGTTCGTCGGCGTCGTGGCCGTCGCGGCACTGGTTGTCGCCGGCCGGCTGGCCCTCGTGGCACTCCCCAACGTCAGCCTCGCCTACGTCGCCGCGTTCCTCGGCGGCCTGCTGCTCGGCCCCGCCGCCGGGGCCCTCGGGGCGCTGCTGGGAATGGCACTGACCGATTTCCTGCTCACCGGTCTGCTTCCGACAGGGTTCGTCAACGCGCCCGCCATGGCGCTTCTTGGCCTCGCCGGCGGTGCCCTGCGGGGCGTCGACCTCGTCGGTGGCACACCGGCGGAGCGGCTTGCGGGACGGCTGACGGCGCTCGCCGTGGGCATCGTCGGCACCCTGGCGTTCAGCGTGGCATCGGATACTGGCACCTGGCTGCTCGTCGCCGAGTACCGGGGGGATCCGGCAGCCTGGCGGGCGATCGTGGCCGCGGGATTGGTGTTCAACGCGTTGCCCGCGCTGGTTAACGGCGCCCTGTTCGCCGCGACGGTTACACCGGTGGCTCGCGCTTCCGCCGCGCTAGGCCAAGGGCCGCCGCGAGAAACAGTGGCAGCGCGGGCCCCGGCGCCCGATGCCCTCGGGTTGCCTCCTCGCGGGTGACGTCCCCGTTGGCCGACTGCGTGGTGACTGGCAATCCCGTTTCGCCCGCCTGGTCCGTCGATTCGGCGGGGGGCGCGTCGGCCGTGCCGTTGCCCCCTTCCGGGGCGGGCGCCGCAGGCTGGGCCGTCGCGTCGAATGTGCTGTTGGCAGCCACAAGGACGCTCCGCCGGCGCTCGACCACGGCGCCGTCGGCGTCGGTTGCCCGCACGACCACGACGTGTTCGCCGGCCTGGAGCGTGAACCGGGCTGCCGGCCCGTCGAAGGTGCCCGCCGGCGTGACCCACGTCACCGTCGGCTCCGGCCCGTCGGCGTCGCTCGCTGCGGCCCTGGCGTCGATGGTCGCGCCGGGCTCCGTGGCTCTGGGGAGGTCCACCGAGACAAACTCGGGGGGCAGGTTGAGCACCAGAACCGGGAATGCCGTCTGGGTCTCGTCGTGCCCATCGTCGGCGGTCACCGTGACCGTGTGCCGGCCCAGCCGCGTGAACGTATGCTCAAGGGTCCCCGACCCCGTTGCGTCGCTTGCGCCGTCGCTCCCGTGGACGCGCCAACGGACGGTGACGGGGTCCCCGTCGGGGTCGGTTGCCGGCAGCGCCACCACGAGGGGCGCGACCCGGTCAGCCACCGCTTCGGCCGGCGCGTCCAGCAGCGGCAACCGGTTGAGAATTCCCATGCTGAGGTGGGTGCGAAAAACGGTGCCGGCGCCAGTGGCGTGCACGGCGACATCGTGGGTCCCCAGGTCGTCGGGAAGCCAGTGGGCTTCGGCGCCGTGAGCCTGGCTGGTGGAGCCGCTCGGCGAACGAATCGTCCACACCGCATCCATCAGATCGCCCGGCGCATCCGAGGCGACGCGAAGCGCCTGCCGAACGTTGCGGTAGGGGTCGCCATCGCCGCCCGCGTGGCCCGGCGCGTAACGCGGCCAGGGGTGCAGGGAGCCGGCGGCCACGGGGATCGCCTCGGCGGTGCAAAACGCATCGGAGGAGCCGCCGGAGCGGCGGGCAAAGCCTCCGTCCGTGTTCTGGAGGTTCCCGATGTAATCCCGGGTCGCCTGGCGCGGCGTCTCGCCGGCGGCGCTGTACCCGTGCAGCGCCCACACGGTGCTTTGGCAGTTGGCGCCTACGCCGCCGCTGGGCAAATCTCGATGCGCTCCCGTGTCGGGGTCGTACGTGCTGTCCAGGAATCCGAGCGCCGCGTCACGCACCGCGGCCCCGAGGTCGTCGGCGGCCGCCAGTGCCACCAGCGCCATGCCGGTCAGGTCCGTGTTGCTGGCGCCCAATCCGTTGTAGCTCCAGCCGCCGTCGAGCCGCTGGTTGAGTTGGATGATCTCGGCGGCCGCCCGAATCTGGGAGTCGCTGCTGTCCAGCCCGCCGGCCCACAGGGCCAGGATGGCCCACACATCGTCGTTGATGGTCTGCGCGTCGCCGGACTGGGTGCCGTCGAAGCCGGCGCGCACGCACCGGTACAGGTTCACGCCGTGCACGTCGCGGGGATCGTACCCGCTGGTCCCGACGGCGTGGGCGAGGCGGAGGTTGGCGTTGTAGACGGAGCCGGACTCGGGGCAATCCGCAGCTGGCGTGGGATCCAGTGCATCATAAACGGAATCGCTTGCCGTGGGCCACGCCTTGATGTCGTGGCCTGCCTGCGATGCGGCCTCGGCGACCAGCCGGGCCCACGTTGCGTAGCTCCCGCCCTCGCGGGTGTCCAAGAGATACTGGAGGCCGGCGTCCGCGTCGCCCGGGCCCGAATCCGTCGTTGCCGTTGCTGGCGCGGCCAGGATGAGCAGTACAAGCGCGGCCGGCGAGGGGCGGGTCACGTGGCACCTAAAGGGCGACGACCCACTGCTGGTAGTCCAGGCGCAGGACCTCGCCGCCGCGCAGTTCGAGGCCATCGATGCCGATGTCGCTGAAGGCGCCGTCGACGTACAGGGCCCAGAAGGTTGCCACGGCGGACGGGACGAAGTCGATGCTGGTCACGTAGCGGCCGTAGCCGTCGAAGGAGTCGTGGCTCCACTCCAGCAGGCAGCCGGTGGATACGGCGGCGTCCAGGGCATGGCCGCCGTCGGCGCCGGCGGGCAGGGCGACGGGGCACGACTTGTAGGCGGCGCCGTTGAGGGTGATCTCGACGGTCACCGTGGCCGAGGCGCTGGCGGGGTTGGCGAGCAGGAGCAGGGATGCGGCGACGATGCAGGTCGCAAGCTTCGAGGCTGACATGGGTCGGGGGAAACCCATCCGTGCCTTAACCATTGTTGAAACCGTTCAAGAAAACTTGATTGAAGTGTGAAGCGGACCCCCTCAAGATTCTCGGAAACCGCCCAGCCAAGCGGCCAGGGACACCATCTGTCGCCGCCGCGCCGGTTCAATAACCGAGCAGGTTCGGCAAGCGCAGTTCCAGTTCGTGGCTCGTCATGACCGCGTCACAGCCCGCCTCGCGGGCCCCCTCGACGTCCACGCCGGCCAGATCCGCCGCAAACGCCACGACCGGAATGCCCGCGCCCTCGTGCGCCGCCGCCACGATCTCGGCCAAATCCACGCCGTCGTGGGCCAGATCCAACAAGACCACCCGCGCGCCGGGCGCGACCTGCTCCAACTCGGCCTGGGACAAAACAACGTCAACCACGATGTTGCGGCCACGCGCCGCCGCCTCAATGCGAGACCGGATCAACGAATCCGCAGTCATCGCCACGACCCGTCCCGTCTCGATCACGACGACGCCCCCGATTCAGCCGCGTGGTACTCCGGGGGCAGCAGGTTAGGAACGCCGCCCTCGATCGGGTACTCGAAGTCGCACTCGGAGCAGCGCAGTCCGCCCTCCTCGACGTTCGCGTGGTCATCCTCTTTCTGGACGCGCAGTTCCAGGCGGCCCTTGTGGACCGGACAACAGGTGATTTCGGCAAGTTCTCGTCGCATCAGGCTTCCTCCACAACTTCCGGCGCGGCCGGCGGCGCCGCGTACGCCTGCAGGCTCCGCACCGGGAACCGTCCCTCGACGGCCCGCTTGGCAACGATCGCCCGCACGGCCACCTCCGCCGCCTCAGCCGTGGCCAAGAACGGGATCTGCCGTTCCACCGCCACGCGCCGCATGGAGTACCCGTCCCTCTTTTGGGGGGCCTCCATGGACTCGCTCGGGGTATTGAAGATCAACTGGATTTGGCCGTTCCGGATCAAGTCGATAGCATCGGGTGAACGCTTCTCGTGGACTTTGTAAACAGTAGTTACCGGCAGGCCCGCCTGGCGCAGGTCGGCGGCCGTTCCCTCGGTCGCGACGATCTGGAAGCCCATTGCAACCAGTTGCCGGGCCGGCTCCAGCAGCCTCGGACGATCCTTGGCGGCCATGCTAACAAACACCGTTCCCTCTGTTGGCAACCCGTTTCCGGCCGCCTCCATCGCCTTGGCGTACGCCATGGCGTAGTCGCTGGCGATGCCCATGACCTCGCCCGTCGACTTCATCTCGGGCCCCAGCACGGCGTCGACGCCGGGCAGCTTGAGGAACGGAAACACGGGCGACTTGACCGCCACGTGATCCAGCACCTTGTGGGGCTGCACGCCGCCGTAGCCCATCTCGTCCAAGGAGCGGCCCATGGCGACCTTCGCCGCCAGCTTCGCCAGCGGCACGCCCACGGCCTTGGCGACGTACGGCACCGTCCGGCTGCTGCGCGGATTGGCCTCGATGATGTACACCTTCTCGCCCTTCACGGCGTACTGGATGTTGATCAGGCCACGGGTGCCCAGCGCCAGCGCGATGCGGCGGGTGTAGTCCTCGATGGTCGCGATGTTGCCCTCACTCAGGTTCTGGGGCGGGATGACTGTCGTGGAGTCGCCGGAGTGGACGCCGGCTTCCTCAACGTGCTCCATGATGGCGCCGATGACCGTGTCGTGACCGTCGCACACGGCGTCCACGTCCACCTCGATGGCCCCGCCGAGGAAACGGTCCACCAGCAGCGGGTGCTTGCGGCTGACCTTGACGGCGTCGCGCACGTAGTCGCGCAGTTCCGCCTCGTCGTGGACGATCATCATGGCGCGGCCGCCCAGAACATAACTGGGACGCACAAGGACCGGGTAGCCGATGCGGGTCGCGATCGTCACCGCCTCTTCGTCCGTGAAGGCGATGCCGGCCTCCGGCTGCGGCACCTCCAGCTTGGCCATCAGGCGATTGAACTTGTCACGATCCTCGGCCAGGTCGATGGCCGCCGGCGGCGTGCCCCAGATCTCTGTCTTCAAGTCCGGCCGGGCCGCCAGGGCCGCCTCCAGGGGCAGCGCCAGGTTGATCGCCGTCTGGCCGCCGAACTGCACCAGCACGCCGTCGGGCCGCTCGCGCTCGATGACGTGCATAACGTCCTCCAGCGTCAACGGATCGAAGTAGAGGCGGTCGCTGGTGTCGAAGTCCGTCGACACGGTTTCGGGGTTGTTGTTCAGGATGATGGCGGCGATGCCCTCCTCCCGCAGCGCCCACACCGCGTGCACGGAACAGTAGTCGAATTCGATGCCCTGGCCGATGCGAATCGGGCCGGAGCCCAGCACCAGACAGCGCTTGCGGCGCTCGCCGACAGGCCTGTCGCTGGGCAGCGCCGCCTCCGCGTCCACCGGGTCGTAGGTGCTGTAGTAGTACGGCGTTTCGGCCTCGAACTCCGCCGCGCACGTGTCCACCATCTTGAAGTCGGGAACAATCCCGGCGTCGTGGCGGGTCGCCCTGAGTCGGGCCTCGTCCCAGCCCCACAGGCGCGCCAGGTGGGCGTCGCCGAAGCCCAGCCGCTTCGCCTGGGCCAGCAGCCCCAGGTCGCCGGGCGCCGCCGCCAAGTCGCGCTCCAGGCGCAGGATGTTGGCGATCTTGTGCAGGAAAAAGTGGTCGTAGCCCGACAGCGACCGAACGCGGTCGACCGTCCACTCGTCGGCCCCCGCGATGCCCCGCCGCAGCGCCTCGGCCACAGCAAACAGGCGCTGATGGGTCGCAACCTCAAGCCTCTCGACGAGCTGGGCGTCGGACCACTGCACCGGCGGGTCCAGGCTGTCGGCGTCGATCTCAAGGCTGCGCACCGCCTTGAGCAGGCTCTCCTCAATGTTCCGGCCGATGGCCATCACCTCACCCGTGGATTTCATCTGGGTGCCAATCTGGGGGTTGACCGTGCGGAACTTGTCAAACGGCCACCGCGGGATCTTGGTGACGACGTAATCCAGCGTCGGCTCGAAGGCCGCCTTGGTCTTGCCCGTCACCGCGTTGGGAATCTCGTCCAGCGTCATGCCCAGCGCGATCTTGGTCGCCACGCGGGCAATTGGGTACCCGGTGGCCTTGCTGGCCAGCGCCGAACTGCGGCTGACGCGGGGGTTCACCTCAATGACCCGGTACTCGCCCGTGTCCTGGTTGAACGCATATTGCACGTTGCAGCCGCCCTCGATTCTCAGCGCCCGGATGCACTTCAGGCTGGCCGTCCGCAGCATCTGGTGGTCACGGTCGGAGAGCGTCTGGCTGGGCGCCACGACGATCGACTCGCCCGTGTGCACGCCCATGGGGTCCAGATTCTCCATGTTGCAGATCGTGATGCAGTTGTCCGACGAGTCGCGCACAACCTCGTACTCGAACTCCCTCCAGCCCAGCAGGCTCTCCTCAATGAGCACCTGCTTGATGCGCGAATAGGCGAGGCCCTTGGCAACCATGTCGTCCAGTTCCTCCTCCGAGAACGCCACGCCGCCGCCCAAGCCCCCCAACGTGTACGCCGGCCGGATGAGCACCGGGAACCGCCCGATGTCCTCCTGCACGATGCGGCGCGCGTCCGCCAGCGACGACGCCACCGCCGCCTTCGGAACAGGCTCACCAATGCGCTCCATGACCTTCTTGAACAGGTCCCGGTCCTCCGCGTCCTCGATGGCCTGAAGCGGCGTTCCCAGGAGACGAACGCCGTACTTCTCCAGCACGCCCTTCTCCGCCAGCTCCGACACCAGGTTCAGCGCCGTCTGGCCGCCCATGCCCGCCAGCACGCCGTCGGGCCGCTCGTGAGCAATGATCTGCTCGACGCTCTGCACCGTCAGCGGCTCCACGTAGACCGACTCCGCCATGTCCACGTCGGTCTGGATCGTCGCCGGATTGGAGTTCACGAGGACAACCTCGTAACCCTCCTCGCGGGCCGCCTGGCAAGCCTGCGAGCCCGAGAAATCAAACTCGGCGGCCTGCCCAATCTGGATCGGGCCACTGCCAATGATCAGGATCTTCTGGATGTCGGTGCGCTTGGGCATGGATACGGCTCCTCCAAGCGGAGGCAAGCGACCCGAGCGCGCACGTCAACGACGTGCTCCGGGCGCCGGGACAACGTCCCGACGAGTGTCGGTGCGCCGGGGCAACAGGGTGCCTCCGCGGCCGTCGCGCCGGATGAGGGGTGGCCGGCGCTTCCGACCTGGCCGGCCAAGGAGGGGGGTGTTTAAAGGGTGGGGATGGCGGGTCCAGAGGCCACCCGCCGGCCCTTTGCCGGCCGCGTCGAAGACGGGGGCCATCGTGGCCACCGCCAAGCCATTGCCGTGGCCCCATGCCACCAACACCAAGCCGCGCTGCTCCGCGAGTACTGCTCAATCCAACCTAGTGGCCTTGGGGGGAGTCCGCCTCAAGCATCGGCACCAGCGTGGCGACGGCGAGGCCTTCGCCGCGACCCCAAGCGATGGTGACGGTCCCGTCGCCCATGACTGCAATGGCTGGCTCGCCCATCGGTTCTAGGCCGGTAAGCCACGCGTAGGCGGGGGCGTCCCCTTCGTCAAGAAGCAGCCTCGCCAATTCCACGCGCTGGATGGGATCCCAGGCCACATACCACATTTTGTACGGTCCCACCCAGGTTGGGTTGTCCATGAAGTCGGCCGCGACTGTGTACACGAGGTGGAAGACGCCGCCAACATCCATGGCCGCGGCAAGGACATCGACATTCGTCGCGTCGCCGCCCAGCGCCTGCTCCTGAAGGGGCTCAAAGACCTGCCACGCCGTCCAGTTCGGCGCGACTCGTGCGAACCAATAGTCGTAGCCGGGGCCGTCGGTTAAATTACACCGGGTGCCAATGAGTCCAACCGAACCATCCGAAACAGCCGAACCCACTATCTCAGCGCACCTGGCGTCCGTAATGGGAGTCCGGGCCGTGAACCCATCGGAAGTGATCTCAAGGAAGGTGATGGCATCACCCCAGTCA
>JBFJYU010000063.1:0-12224 GCA_041622435.1 Thermoplasmatota archaeon
AGGGGCTCCTCCATGTCGGCCTCCTCGCCGCGGGGCTTGAGAAACACCTGCATGAAGTCGAGGGCTTCGTACACGAAGTCCTTGGCGCGCTCGGCGCCCAGGCCCTTGTTGGCCACCATCGGGATGGCGGGGAAGCCCTTCTTCTCCAACTAGGCACCCAAGTCAATTCTTGCGGGCGGGAGCGAAGCCGTCCATGCCGGAGGTTGCGGTATCAATGGCGGCGGCCGCCTCCTTCGCTAGCCAAACCTCTTCCCACCAACCCGGAGCGGCTCGCATGATCACATAGTACGGGGTACTCACTTTAGCGCCTTCAGCCGGGCCGGAAGTCCCCGTTTCGTCCGCCTCAACCGTCGCCACATACCTTTGGTACCCTAGTGCCGTATCCCAGCCCGCGTTGTGGTCGTACCAATCGATCCGGTACGAATTCAAGCGCGTGTCGGTCAACGGTAAGGACGCAACTTCCTCGGCAAAACGATCGTACGTTAGCGGTGATTTTGCGGCTGCCCGATGTTCGCATTGAAGCGCGAAATCAGTCTCGGATTCGCCCCGATATTCGAAATGAGGTTCGTCAAAGAAGCTGCCGCCAAAATGCCGCACCACGAACCGCCGCGCAAGGCCGTTGGGATCCGTCACTTCGATATTGATTTGATCGACGATTTGATCGTAGAACTCATCTTCCACATCATGAAGGGGCGTCGCATAACCCCCATACTGGATATCATAGACGATGCTGATCCGCATCAGACAGCCACCACGCTCAAGGTAGTCACGAGCTGTTTCAGATTCGTGACGCAGCACTTCAAAGGCCTCCTGCGGGGAGAACGTGCGATTCCAAAACGGCTTGCCCGCTGAAGCAAATAGTAGCGGCGGATTTTCAATTGGGGTCGGCTCAAAAGCACGAGTAGGCCAACGCGCAATCGCGGGCATTTTGGCCCCCGAAGTGAAATCCACCAAGAAACCCTCAAAAGACGTCAGACTCCACAGGGTTGTGGTTACGTTCAGCCGCGATGGAACCGGCTGGCCCGATTTGTATTCGAGAAGACCTTGCAAATCCGCGAAGTGAAGATTGTTCGGCATGGCTTCGCCATCGACGATCACGGACCGCGCACCCCTGGAGCCTTGGATCTCGAGGGGTAAATCCCAAGTCGCCCCTCCGGCCGTGACTTCCATCGACGCCCAATCCTGCGTCGCAACTGGCCAAAGCATTCCCAGTGGAGGAAGCAAGCCTGCCGCGCGCCAGGTTAGAATTGACGACTGGCATTCGCCGGCCGAGAAACTTGCACATGGGTAGTCGATTCGAACGATACGAAATTGGTCGTCGAGGAAGAAGGTCAAGTCGCGAAGATGCGCCGGGTAGCCCCGCTCCCCGGGGTCGTAGAAACTCGGCAGATCAACGTGGATTCGAAGTCGATATGCGGGTCGCACCGCCAGTGTCCAGTCGGCGACCATCACTGGGCCATCCAGACTGACATCAAGTTCGCCGCGGCCGAGTATCTTGTACTTGGCCTGGAATTCCATCACTTCAGGATCACCATGCTGAGGCAATGAGCCCAGGCATCCAGACAGCACGATGATGCCGAGGGTCAAGAGATGTACCCGCATGAATCACCTAGCAATCGGTGTCGTGGTCGACCCAAGCAACGGCCAACGCTGTCAGAATACTGGTCGTCGATTCGCCACATATGGCGTTGGGTGGGGAATAATAGGTGTCGTCCATCTCACAGGTGCCCCCGATTAGCGGAAGGTCACAGTCATCGCCTAGGGGGTAATCCCCAAAGGATGTGTAGGCAGTTCCTACCAGACCTGCCTCGGCGAACGTGTTGGCCTTGGCCGAACCAGTTGCCTCAACATAGCTACCATCGATTGGTGTGACCACGTGAGCCCAAACACACACGGCGGGGTTGCGGGGATTGCACGAGTACTGATTGTTGTGTCCGGCACTCGTGCTCGGGGCGATCGTCACGGCTAGCATGAAGGCGAGCATCACACTGGCGACTACTGTACGGTTGGTTTGCATTTTCGATTCACCTGCCTCGATGGGCGAACCATGCATTATCGGGAGGGGGGAGTTAAAGGGACTAGATCATGTGTTGGCACTATCTAGATGCATTCGCCAAACGTCGTCCCATGCGACCCACTTGAGGGAAACTCACGTCCTTCTCGTCACAATCGACAACACGTCCCCGTCTTTGAGAACGTGGTCGAGTCCGACGGTCTGCCCGGGGAATTTTCCGCTCGGGCCCCAAACCTGGGCGTACCGGAAGAGGCGGCGGAAGTCGCGGTGGAGGATGTCGCAAACCATGCCGACGTCGCTGTCGGCCTTGACGATGAGGGGCTCCTCCATGTCGGCCTCCTCGCCGCGGGGCTTGAGAAACACCTGCATGAAGTCGAGGGCTTCGTACACGAAGTCCTTGGCGCGCTCGGCGCCCAAGCCCTTGTTGGCCACCATCGGGATGGCGGGGAAGCCCTGCTTCTTCAGCCACTCGGCCAATTCATTGTAAGCGTCCTCGCCAACGAGGTCCACCTTGTTGACGACGGTGACGGCAGGGATGTAGACCCGGTTGCCCGCGAGGTGGTCGACCAAGTCGTCGGCCGTGATGTCGTCGCGGATGACCACGTCGGCGTTGTTGATGCGGAACTCGCGGATGATCGACTCGATCTGCGCATCGCTCAGGTGGCTCTGCTTGCTCACCGTGTGGATGTTGATGCCGCCGCGGTCCCGGTAGTACAGGTTGATGTCCTTCGGACGCCTGTTGATTCGGATGGCCGACTGCTCCAGCTCGCGGATGATCACGGGCAGATGCTTCTTCGCCTGCTTGGCGTCCAGCGTCAGCAGGATCAGGTCCGAGTTGCGCGCCGCCGCGATGACCTCCTTGCCGCGGCCCTTGTTCAGGCTGGCGCCGGCGATGATGCCAGGCATGTCCAGGATCTGGATGTCCGCGAAGCGGTGGTGCAGCATGCCGGGGATCACCGTGAGCGTCGTGAACGCGTACGCTGCCTGTTCCGACTCCTTGCCGGTCAGGACGCTGAGGATGGTTGACTTGCCCACACTGGGCAGGCCAATCAGGCCCACGGTGGCGTTGCCGCTCTTCTTGACGGCGTAGCTAACGCCCCCGCCCCCGCCCTGCGCGGCCTGCTTTTCCTGCTCACGCTTCAGGGCGGCGATCTTGGCCTTGAGCTTCCCGATGTGGAACTCGGTGGCCTTGTTCTTCTGCGTCTTGAGGATCTCCGCCTCAAGCTCCTTGATCTGCTCGGCGATCGTGGCCAAAGGGTCCTCGGTTCGCTGTGACTCAGAGGTGCTATTTGAGCGGTGGGGGCGGTGGTGCCCCCATCCCAGGGCCCCAGGACGCTTGTCCGGCCCCGTGCTGCAGCCCTCCAGCGGCACCAGGGCGCCCCACTGCGGCCCCCGCGCTCGTCCCCGGCGCCGCTTAAGGCCGCCAGGACGCCGGCAGGAACACGACCAGCGCGGCAAAAATCTCCAGGCGCCCCACCCACATCTCAAGCGCCAGCAGCAGCTTGCCGAACGAGGTGACGCCAGCGTACGTCGAGGTCGGGCCGACGACGCCGAAGCCGGGGCCCATGTTGCTGAGCGCGGACACGCTGGCTCCCAAGGCGTCGACCATGTCAACGAACGCCGGGTCGAAGATCATGAGCAGCATCGCGCCCACGATCCAGATCGCCACAAAGGAAAGCAGAAACGCACCCATGGTCAGGATCGTCGACTGCTCAATGGTGCGATTGCCCAGCTTGACGGGAATCACGGCGCGCGGGTGTAGTGTGCGCCGCAGTTGCCGCCGAACAATCTTGGCCATCAGCAGAACCCGAATGTGCTTGACTCCGCCTCCGGTGCTGCCGGCTGTGGCGCCGGCCGCCATGAGCAGCAAGAGGAGCATCTTGGTGGCCGCCGGCCACACGTCATAATTGGCCGTCGTAAAACCGGTGCTCGTGATCAGGCTGGCCGACGTGAAGACCGCGCCTCGGAAGCCTCCGCCAAGGGCTTCGCCCGAGCGCACCAGCAAGCCGGTCGTCACGAGCGTCACCACCGCGAAAGTGCCGAGGAAAAGCGGCCACTCCGGATCCCGCCAGAAAATCTTCGACCGCCCCCGCAGGGCATAGAAATGCAGCGTGTAATTCATGCCGGAAATGAGCATGAAGACAATCAACACGCTTTCCAGCAGGCTGTCGTGGAAGTAGGCGATGCTGTCACCGTGGGCGCCGAAGCCACCCGTCGAGATCGTCGTGAACGTGAGAATCAAGGCCTCGTAAACGGTCTGCTTGAAACTAAATCCATGTCGGGAAAGAACACCCACGAGAATCACAAAAAGGACCGCCGCGAAGGATGCGTAAACAGTCCACAGCAATCGGGCGGTCTGCGCGATTCGTGGCGTGATCCGGTGCACCGTTGGACCGGGTGCCTCGGCGCGCAGCAATTGTGTTCCACCCTGCGTGAGGCGGGCCAAAAGAGCCACGGACAGGACGATGATGCCCATGCCGCCAATGAATTGCAATAGGGCGCGCCAGACCATCAACGATTTGGGAACCGCCTCCAAATCTCCGTCGATCACGCTGGCGCCCGTGGTCGTCAAACCGCTCATGGTTTCGAAGAAAGCGTCAACCGGGTCAGGAAGGACGCCCTGCATCATGAAGGGAAGCATCGAAACCAGGCACAAGACAAGCCACCCCACGCCCACGGTGAGGTAGGCCTCCTGGTCCTGCATTTGGCTCGCCGCGTGGCGTCCAGCCGCCTTGACCATGAGCCAGCCGCTAGCGAACGCGGCGACAAAGCAGCCCACGAAAATCAGGGTCCCGGGGGCGACCACGAAGGGCCCGATTTTGCCGGGCTCGTCGTAAATGACGGCGATCAGAGCCGGCACCAGAAACGCGAAACTGAACAGGCGCAGGACGGAACCTACGGCGGCGGTTACCCGCAGCAAACGCCTGGCCGAGCCCCGGCCGGGTCCCCTGCGCGCACGCCAATTGCGTTGGGGCTTGCCTGCGCCAGCCCAGGAATTTCTTTTCCCGGAGCGGCTCACGCGGTCGCCTCCGCCATAGCCTTTGCTTAGAAGCGCATGTACTTGAGCCGAGAACCATGGTTTCACGCGTGAAACCAGGCCGCCAGGCATATTTTCAAGCGTGGTTCGGCGGCCCAAAGAGGCGTCCACAGGGACACCGGTTCAACGAAGACGCTATGCGTGTTGAGCCAGTGCGTTGAACTGCCCGTGGAGGTCAAAGAGGACCAAGTCCGTGCTGCCTTGCAAGACGAGGGCGCGGCACTCGTGTTGCAGGCCTGCATCGCCCAGGCCCGCTCGGCCAAGGAGATCAGCGGGTCCACGGGCATTCCCGTTGTCACGGTTTACCGGCACGTCAAGCGGTTGGCCGCGCAGGGCTTGCTGCTGGTGGAGCGCAGCGCCATGACGGCAACGGGAAAACCATACGACCTGTACCGGTGTCCGTTGGCATCCGCGAGCCTGGTGGTTACCGGCGAGGGGCTGCGGGTTTTCTGGAAGACCCAGCGGCACATGAGCGACCGTTTGCACGGATTGTGGAAACAAATGGAGGAGCGAAAATGACTGATGAACTCATCCCATTGGCTGTGTTGCGCGGCGCCACCGTCATCGCCGGCAGCATTTTCGTCCTTTACACGGCCCAGGCCTACCGCAAACACCGCAACCGATCGCTGCTGGTGCTCGGCATTGCCATTTCACTGATGGTGGTGGCGGTTTTGGCGGAAGGCGTGGCGTTCTTCCTTTTTGATGCGAGCCTTGGCTGGGCCGAAACCGTCGAGGCTGGCATCACGCTGTTGGCTTTCTTGGTGCTTTTGTGGTCGGTTCGGCAACACCCCTCGTGAAGGGCAGGCGCGACTAGGCGGGGGTGTCCGCGCGGGCGTCCAGGAGGACTGGTCGAAGAGACCAGCCGCGCTCTTGGTGGTGGCTCCAGTTCGATGCGTCGAGACGCAGGTCGAGGCGCACCGACTGGCCGGATTCTACGGTCAATGCGATGTCGGTCGCCGGCTTTGGCCCGACCAGCGTGGCGTCGTGAACGGCGCCGTCGCGGTCCGTGCCCGAGGCGCTTGCGATCTCCAATTGGAGGCTGGAGTACTCGCCGGGCGGGACATCGAGCTCGCCCACCAGTGCAGCCGCGGCGCGCCCGACGGCGCCACCATCGAGATGAACGCTTGGGAGAGCCAGGTGGACCCATTCCGCGTTGGCGGCGCCCGCGTAGCCGTAGGTCCCGTTTGGCGCCCCTTGCCTGAGCAGCGATACCGATGCCAGCACGACGTTGACCTCTGTCCACTGGTTGCCCGGCTTCGTGAACACGTAGATGTCCAGCTCCGCGGAGTCGTCTGATGCGCAGCCCGCAAGCGAGGCCGAGGCCACGGTCAAAACGAGCAGGACAGCATAGCGCCGATGCACGCAGCCGCAGGATCGGATCCGGATTTGACCCCTTGGGCGCCCCTTTGCAGCGAGGTGCCTCGGCCTCAGGTCAGGGAAACAAAGTGGGCGTTCTGGCCCCAGACGTTGGCGCCCTGACAAATCACGCTGCCGCTGGCCAACAGAATGCACGTCGTGTGCAGGCCGGCGCTCACGGCGATCGCGTCGCCAAACCCGTACGGGTTGGACTTGCCAAAGCTGGTGTCCCCCCAGCAGTGGACGTTGCCGGAAGTCAGCAGCGCGCACGTGTGCCAGTCGCCGACGGCGACCGCCGCGGCGTCGCCGCCCAAGTAATCGGCGTTCTGGCCGAAGCTGCCGTCGCCCCAGCAGTCGATGTTTCCGCTGGCCAGCAGGGCACACGTCGATTGGCCGCCGGCCCCCACGGCCGCCGCATCACCGCCAAGGTAGTCCACGGCCTGCCCGGCGCGGTTGTCGCCGTGGCAGACCACGTTGCCGCCGGAGGTGAGGACACACGTGTGCTTGTTGCCCACGGCAACACCCGTCGCGTCGCCGCCCAGGTAATCCTCGGCCTGGCCGTGCACGTTGGTGCCCCAGCACATCACGTTGCCGGCGCTCACGAGGGCACAGGTCGTG
Source organism: Thermoplasmatota archaeon (assembly GCA_041622435.1). Taxonomy (GTDB): domain Archaea; phylum Thermoplasmatota; class E2; order JACPAO01; family JAHFTW01; genus JBFJVP01. Next base: position 7,026 of record JBFJYU010000063.1, read on the forward strand.
GTTTCACCCGCCGCGATGGCCGTCGCGTCGCCGCCGTTGTAATCCACCGCGTTGCCGTACAGGTTGTCGCCGTAGCAGTCCACGTTGCCGCCGGAGGTGAGCACACACGTTTGCCAGACGCCCGGATCGACCGCCAGCGCATCGCCCCCCTCGTAATCGGAGGCCCGCCCACGGTCGTTCTGCCCGTAGCAATCCGCGTTGCCCGTCGTGAGCAGCACACACGTATGGTGGGCTCCCACGCTGACACCCGTGGCATCATGCAACGAAACGCACGCCACGTTGGCGTCGGTTTGCTGGCCCCCCACGAAGACCCGGAGGGGCAAGCCGCTGTCGCCCGACGCGCACGCCGAGCCGATGCTGGGGCCAGCCATGCTCGGCCCCGGCAGGGTCGCCGCCACCAGGAGTACCATCAAACCAACAACCAGGAAACGCAAGGTCATGCAACACCACCAAGACGGCGTCGGCCGCCGCCCGCATCACGCATGGCCCCACCGGCTGAAGAGGTTTGCACGTGCCAAAGGGCCGGCGCCCCCAACGGGCCGGCCCCCCTCAGGGGAGTGGCCCGAATCCGCCGTCCGGCCGAGGCCATCGTTCGACTCCTGTCCGACGAGCCTTTTAAGCTAGCAGCGCGGAGTGAACCCCATCGCCATGCGAATGCTATCCCTCCTGGTGACCCTGCTTCTCCTGATGGGAGGCCATGCCATGGGTCAGCCCGGCGACAACGAAGCCGACGGCGCGACCGCCGGTGACAGCGCGACCGCGGCTCCTGGCAACGCGACCACGCACAATGCCACCGCCGCCAACGGCACCGCCAGCGACATGACCAACGGCATGACCAACGGCACAGCCAATACCACGACGCCCGCCGTGGGGCCCGAGTGCGCCGAGGACGACGGGGCGTCATGCCGCGCCATGCTGTGGCAACACCGGATGCCCCTGCTCCGGCACATCAACTTCATTCCCGCCGACGACGGCATCGGCCTGCGCAACTACCGCGTCGATGGCGACTTGGTGCTCGCGGAACTCCAGTACCGCCCCGACGGCAACCTGTCCGTGGTCGCCCGCGCCGAGGGCCACCGCTTCATGCTCAACGCCTCCGGAGACCACCTGGCGTTCCATGACACCAACACCGGTCTGATCCTGTTTGACGGCAGCCACGGCACGGTCCGCCTGGTCCTGCCCCCAGACGCCAACACGCAGCGCACCGGCTTCGGGGCCCGGTTCGTCGTCGATGGCTTCCAGGTCATGCTGCTGTCGCAGAACGTCTCCGTCGAACGCGACGGATCACTCGTGGTCGGCGACTACTTCAGCCTCATCAAGCGCCCCGGCGAACTGTCGCAAAAGAACGCCCTCGCCCCCACGCGGCCGGCCGCCGAGCAGCCACTGCTGGACGACGCGTTGGGCCGCCGGCACCTCGGCGCCGAGGTGGGCGTGGACAACGCCACCCAGATCGCGAGTGTCCTGACCTACGACGACCTGGACGTGATGGTCGCCGTTCCCAAGGGCGCCGCAACACAGGAGGACCCGATCCGGATCGAGGTCTCCGCGGAGTTGAGCGAGGGCCGCGCGGTGGCCGTCACCATCGACCCGGCGCGCATCCAGGGCGAGGGACTGGAACTGCGCTACTTCGACATCCACATCGCCGCAGACGGCTCCCGCGTGGAGAGCGAACTTGTGTTCCCCCTGGCGGACAGCCTGCAGGACGCGTTGGACCCGACCAACGACGGCGGCCAGCCGGAGTACTGGATCGTGCGCGACCGCGACGGCATCCAAGCGATCCTGGTGTTCCCCCACTGGAGCATCCACGCCGTTACCATCGCCGGCCTCGGCGAGGTCCTCAAGCCCAGCGTCGTCGTCGGCGTGCTGGCCGGCACCGTCGCCGCTGTGGCCGCCGGCTTCGTGTTGTTCCGGCCGCGGCGCTCCTAGGGGTTCAGGTCCAGCCAGGTGTTGGCAAACGCATCGATCGTGTCATCAACGAAGCTGCGACGGTACGACACGAGCACGTTGGCCACCCGTTCGGCGTCGATGAGGTACAACTTCTTGGTGCGGCCGTGGGGCTCCTCGCGCACCAGCTCAGCGTCGCGCAACTTGTTCAGGTGGAAGCTCAGCGTGGGGGCCGAAACGCCCGCCACGGGGCGCAGTTCCTTGGGCGTCGCGCCGGGGTTCAGCGCCAAGTGGGCGCAGATGCGCCGGGGCACCTCATGGCGCACCAGGTAAAGCACGTCCTTGTCCCGGCGATCCAGCCCCTCGGCCGGGTAGAACGCCTTGAAACCGGCACCCTCCCGCGTCGCCAGCACACCGTGCTTGACGAGTTGATAGCAGTGGTACTCCAGGGTTGACACGGCGAGGCCCATCTGGGTCGCCATGCCCCGCAAGTGCAGGCCGGGGTTCTCGCGCACGAACTCAACGATGCGACGCCGCACATCCAAGTCCAAGACCCCGGAGCGCTGGATCGACATGCTACCTCAGCGGCGCAGGACCGCCACGTAAAGGGCGCCGACGATGGCCAGGTTGAGAAGCGTCATGGTAGGCCAGCCGGTCTCGCCGCGCTCCTCGAAGGCCTGGATCGTCAGGAGAACCCCCTGCGCGAAGAAGCCGGCGAAGGCCACCGCGATCCACAGGAGGCGCCCATGGCGCACGCGTCGATACGCGATCAGGCCGACGACGGCGAGCAGCAGGGACAGCCCGGCCAGGAGCACGGCGGCTCCGACAGCGACGTTGGCCTCCACGGCACCCATGGTTCCCCCATGGTGCCCCGCCCGCTATACCGTCTTGCAATCGGTTTGGCTCCGAGCCAACAACGCCGGCTCGCCGACGACTCGCCACTGACTCGCTACTCGGTCCACCGGATGGTGATGACCACCTCGCCCTCAATGCCCACGGAGAGGCCTTCGGACGCCGCCCAGCGGAACAGCCAGTCGCCGACGGCCGGCTGCTCGATGAAGAAGGGGTCGCCCCCTCCGCCCCGCGTCTGCTCGGCCACGACCTGCCCGTCGGGGCCCTCCAGCCAAACCTCCATGCGGCACAGGGAGACACAGGACCATGTGGGGCTAACAGTCAGGTTGTCGCCCCGCTGGACGTTGAACATCACCGCCTGCAGGTCCGTGGCCGCTTCCCGCGGCAGGGCGACGGAGCTCGAGAACGGCCCGCTCATCGTGTGTTCGTACTCGGACCACGACTCGGAGAGGCTCAGGTTGCTGTTCACGCATCCCGGCAGCAGTGCGACCGCGAGGACCAGCATCACGCGCATGGGGCAACCAAGCGGGTTCCCGGCTTCAAGTTCACGGCGCGGCGCGCTGCCGGCGCTCCGCCTCCAGCCGGTCCGCCAGCCGCCGCAGGGCGTCTCCGGCGACGGTCGGAATGCGAAAACCGTCGGTGTGGGGGCAGTAGTCCTCGTCGAGAATCGCTTCGCGCAAGCCCTCGTCCCACGTGGCCGGGTAGAGTCGGCAACCCTCGGGGCGCACGTCGTACACGCCGCAGCGGCCGTCGGGGCCCAGGAACACGCAGGGGCTCCCCTCGCCGCCGCGGGCGGGGGGACCGTCGCGTGTGCGCAGTTGCAGGTACCCGTCGTCGGCCTCGAACCAGAAGGAGTCCGCAAGCTCGGGCCGCGCGGCGCGCAGCCGCTCCAGGTCCGCCTCGGTGAGAATCATCTCGATGTCGTGGCAGCAGGAACTGCACGCCTGAGTTTCGCAGGGGCTCGGGCCAGCACCTTTGATGGCGATGCTGGGGAGGACAGGCAGACCTCGGGGCTTGCTCATTCCCGCGCCAGCGTAACGCCCCGCTGGTTCTGGTAGTTCCCCGACCGTTCGGCGTACAAGGCCTGCGGCGGGCTCAGCAACTCCTCCAGCACCAGTTGACAGAAACGGTCCCCCACGGGGACTTCAAGGGGTTCGTGGCCGCTGTTGAAGGCGCCAATGGTGAGGCTGCCGTCGAAGCCGGCCTCGACCTTGCCAAAACTGGCGATCACGCCGCGGCGGGCGTAACTGGAGCGGATCCACAACTGGCCGCACGCGTCGGCCGGCATGCGAACCACCTGCTCGGTGGCCACCAGGAATCGGGCCATGGGCGGCACGACGGCGACGCCGCCGCGCACCGGTTCGGCGCCCTGGCTGGGCACGAGGACCTCGGCGATGCGCAGGTCGATGCCGTTGGGCGTCAAGTCGTCGGCGTGCCAGGGGTCCAGCCCCAGGCGGCCGGACTCGACCGCCGCCAGGAAATCGGTGTCACTCCAGGTGGCCACGGCGGGGACGCAGGGCCCCGGCTGATGACCGTTGCGGCTCACCAGCCAGCGGCAGGGGCCTCCCGCGCTACTGGGCCAGCACGCGCAGGGGGATGCGCATCTCGCCATTCACCTGCCAGGAGAGCAGCCACGATCCGCCCTCGCTGTTGACGCGCCACTCGCAGGGCGCACACGCCATCATGTCGCTGGTCTCGCCGACCTCGTCCTGTTGGACGTACACGCCGTCGAGGAGCGCCGTTTCATTGCCGGATGGCGAGCGGAGGGTGAGAATGATGTCGCCGAGCGCCACGACATCGCCGATGTCCGTGATGAACAACTCCAGGTAGCACTCCGAAACGTCGAACACCACTTCGTCGGCTCCACCCGGCGGCTCAGCGGAGATGGTTTCGTTGAAGACCTCCATGATCGCCGGCAGGCCTCGCTCGGCGCACACCAGATCACTGGAGCCGGCGCTTCCGTCAGAGCCGCCAGTGCCTCAAGTGCCGCCAGTGCCGGCGGTGCCGTCGCCGCCGTCCGCGTCGTCGCCCCCGTCCGAATCGGAGCCGAGGCAGCCGGTCAACAGGAGGGCCAGAATCACGATCTTCGCTCGCACGCCGGCAGCAGCGACCTGGACCGCTTGACGATTGTGGAGTCGGCTACTCGGCGTCGCGATGCACCCAGGCCTCGAGGCTCCATTCGCCGCTGTAGCCCGGAATGTCGCCATCGAATCCGAAGTAGAAGGCCCACTGACTCTGGCGAGCGTACGGGCCGTCACCCGCGGCGCCGGCGGATCCCACGGGAATCCGGTGGACGCGCACCGAGCCGTCGTCCGACTCGACCGGCGCCGGGCGCCAGTCGCGCGTGTCCGCGCCATGGTAGAGCAACTCCACGCCCGTCAGCGTGTACGTGTCGTAGTCCATCACGACCTCGACGTAAGCCGCGTCGGTTGGCACCAGCGCCCCGTCGTGCGGCGCCACAAC
>JBFJYU010000064.1:0-12139 GCA_041622435.1 Thermoplasmatota archaeon
CCGGCGCCCCAACACCAAGAACCTGGGGCTCGCGAAGGCGGGCGTCAAGCTGGACGACCGCGGCTTTGTCACCACGGACGCCCAGAAGCGCACGAATGTTTCCAACATCTACGCCATCGGCGACATCACCCGCGGACCCATGCTGGCCCACAAGGCTAGCAAGGAAGGCATCGTCGCCGCCGAGGCCGCCAGTGGCGACAAGGGCGCCGCCGCCGACTTCGTGGTGCCGGGCGTCATCTTCACCGACCCCGAGGTCGCGTCCGCGGGCCTGACCGAAGAGGAGGCCAAGGCCGCCGGCCACGATGTCAAGGTCGGCAAGTTCAACGTCGGCGCTCTCGGCAAGGCCATGGCCGAATCCGAGACCGACGGCTTCTACAAGATCATCGGCGACGCCAAGACCGACCGTCTGCTGGGTGTGCACATCCTGGGCGCCCACGCCAGCGACTTGATCGCCGAGGCCGTCGTGGCCCTGGAGATGGGCGCCACCGTCGCGGACGTATCGCTGTGCATCCACCCCCACCCGACCATGTCGGAGGGCATCATGGAAGCCGCCGAGGCGCTGCACAAGAAGGCGATCCACGCCGTCAACCGCTGATCTGTGCGTGGCCGTTTGGGCCAGCCTCGGCGCTTGCGTCGAGTGCCGGCCAACATGAGCGGTTGCTTAGTCGTTCGGCCGCCGCCAGTGCCACGAGCTACGCCAACCCTCAGGCTGGGACCACGGACCGTCGCGGCATCCATAGAGTTCAAGTGCCGCGGCGACTCCGAACACCCCATGATCGCCGCACGTTCTGCCCTCTGCACAGCGCTTACAATGATGGTCGTCGCCCTCGGCGGGTGCGTCGACGATGAGTCGTCTCTGGGCGCACCCACGGATGCCGACCCGGGCGAAACGCCCCGCTCCGCTCGCGACGCCTTCGAGGCGACGCCGCCGGAGCCGGAATCGGACGCGCGGGGGTCGGACGCGGCCGGCAGTTCCAGTGCTTCTGGCGGGCAAGGCAATGAGGCGCCGGCCCATGGCGAACCGCGCCGGGAGGACGGCCCGGTGGAGACGGGTTTTGATCCGCTTCAGGGTGGCTTCCATGCGAGCCAGACCATCACGATCAGCAACGATTTTGGCGGCGCCGCGTGGGCAACCATGACGATTCAAAACAGCGCCGGCGATGTCAACGTGCAGCCGTGGGATCGCGCCGACTACCTGGTGACCGCCATCCTGACTGCCCGTGGCACGACGGAGCAGGACGCCCGCGATAACCTAGCGTCCATGCGCCTCGTGCACGAGGACAAGCTGCTCAGCGACCGCCTTGTGCTAGCGACAGCGGTGGAACGCGAGGATCAGTGGACCCCGGTTGTCACCATCAACCTCCGCATGCTTCGCACCGCGTCCATCCTCGTCCAGGTACCCGCCTCGCCCGGTTACGACGTTCATGTGGACACCAGCAGCGCCGACATCAGCATCGGCGACCTGTCCGGGGGTGACTTCGTCGTGGACACGAGCAGCGGCGACGCTTCGGCGACGGGTATCCTCGCCGAAAAGTTCGTTTTTGATACAAGCAGCGGCGACATCAAGTTCGATGGCCGCGCCGACACCATCGTCGGCGACACCAGCAGCGGCTCGGTGTCCATTGACGCCATCGTTAACGAATTGGTCATTGATTCCAGCAGCGGGACGGTTACGGTCGATGCGCGGCCGGCCGACTCTGGCCGCTTCTTCGTCGATTCGAGTTCCGGCGATGTGGCGCTCACGGTCCCGGCGGCCGAACGCCACGGTTACCGCGTGCTGGCAGAGTCTTCCAGCGGCGACATCCACGTGGATCTGCAGGGCACTCAGCCGGAGGGGCCGCAGGACGAGGACGCGGTGCATGTCGTGACGACGGACTTGGAGGCGCGCTCGATCCAGACGATCATTCTCGTGGGTACGAGCAGCGGCTCGATCGACGTGACCAACTAAGTCGGGCCGACGGGGCGGGGCGCCCGCACCGCACGGCCGCTTTGTCCCAGCCGAGCCACCGCATCCGCCTGGCCTCCCGCGAAATCGCCGTGGTTCGTCCACATCGCCTGGTCGCCGGGAGCCGACAAACGCTGAGACTCGTCAAGAACGATCCATGTCAGGGCATCGCGGCGGTCGGCGACCAAGACGTTGACATGCTCACCGGGCCGCGCACGGATCGCTCCCGCCGCCTGCGCCTGCTCCGCACTGAGCGTTGCCGGCCCGACGATCGTTAGTTGGATGCCGGATTCAGCGCACCGGGCCATGTTGGCCAGTCCCCCCGATCTTTCAAAGGTGCCCCAGGCGCTCGCGTCCGTCAGCGCGAGGTGAATGGATCTTGTAGCCTCGCGGGTCATCAGATCCGTGATCAGCAGGATTTCCTGACGCCCGCGGATCACCTTGAGAACGCTGGTCGGCGTCGGGTCCGAGGCGCGACGCAGGGATTCGATGAAGCCCTCAATGCGCCCCCGCAGGCCCTGCAAATCGCGCACCCGGGCCTGTTGCCGGGCCACCAGGTCGTCGATGACTTCTTCGATGGGCGCTGGCGCAAAAACCGTTGGGTGGCCGCCGTCGGAGCGCACCAAATCCTGCTCGCCGAGTCGGCCCAGGACGCGGTACACGGCGGCCCGATTGAGTTGCAGTTCGCGCGCCATGATCCCGGCGGCGCGGGGACCCCGCACGACTAGGTGCAGGTACACGCGTGCCTCCTCCGGCGCAAGGCCCGCCAACGTCAACCGGTCGGCGATGTCCTGGATGCGCAGCGACTGGTGGGCGTCGGGGGCCAGCACGACCTTATCCGTCACCGGAACCACATCCACATCTGTTCCTTCCATGCCAGGATCCTCCAATCACGGCGGCAACGACGCCAGTCGCATCCAGAAGCCCTCGATTTGCACCATGAGTTCGTCGTAATCCTCCAGATCCGACGGCTTTGTCACATACGAATTAGCGTGTAGCCGATAACATTCGAGCACATCTCGCTGGTCGTCCGATGTGGTCAGGACGATCACCGGGATGGTGGCGAGGTCGTCGTCGCCCTTGAGCTCCCGCAGAACATCAAACCCATTCATGCCGGGCATGTTCAAATCGAGCAGGATCAGGTCGGGCCGGTCGTCTCCGGGCGGCGTCGCCCGCAACAATTCCATTGCGCTGGCGCCGCTGGAGCGCGATGAAAATCGTACTGTGATGCCGGCCTTGTTCATGGCGTAGCGAGTAATCTCCACTTCGGACTCGTCATCGTCCACCATCAGAACGTGGATCGGCCGGCGACTCAACTCCCCCCGCGTCATCCAGTAAATCAGCGGTTGTTCGAATGTAAAAGCGTTTGTATGCCCCCGGCGAACAACAGAATCGGCCCCCTTCAACGGCTGTTAAATAGCACGGCCTTGCGCCGGGAGGGAGACGTGGAAGGCCGTGCCCTTACCGGGCGTGGAGACGGCCCAGATTCGGCCGCCATGGTGTTCCACGACCTTGCGACACAAGGCCAGTCCAATTCCTGTACCTTCGTAGTCGCTGCGCGGATGTAGCCGCTGGAAAATGTGGAAGATCCGCTCCAGGTCCTGTTCGGCAATACCAATGCCGTTGTCGGCGACCGTGATGTGGCAATCGTCCCCCTCGCGCGCGGCGGAAATCTTCACGATGGGCGGCACCCCCGGGCGCCGGAATTTGATGCCGTTTGACGCCAGGTTCAGGAACAGTTGCCCGAGCTCCACGGGATTCCCGCGCACGGGGGGTAGCTTGCCGCGGTGGATTTGGCCGCCGGATGCGGCCAGCGCGCCCTCCAGGTCCGCTACCACGTGATCGACAAGATCGTCCAAAGGAACGAGGCGCTGGGGCGCGTCGTCGCGGCCCACGCGGCTCAGCGCGAGCACGTCCTTGATGAGCAACTGCATGCGGGACACACCGTCGCTGATGCGTTCCAGGTAGTGGTCGCCATCGGAGTCCAGTTGTCCTTCGTAGCGCAGCCGCATCATTTGGGCATAGCTCGTAACCTTGCGCAGCGGCTCCTGTAGGTCGTGGCTCGCGACGGTGGCAAATTGCTGCAATTCCTGGTTCGATCGCGCCAGGTCGCGCATGGCGCTTTCCATCTTCTGCTGCAGGAGCCGCCGCGTCTCCAGATGCTGGCTCAGGCTCTGCGTCATGCGCAGGCCCGCGACCAGGCCGGTCGTCAGCAGCGCGATCATGACGATGGCGTACTGTGAATACAAGACCGATCCGACGGTTGTGAGTGGGAGGTGGGCCAGCAGGGAGGGGCCTCCCAGGCGCCAGGTCGTCACAAGAATCGCCGCATAATACGCCAGGAGCACCCCCATCAGGATCAGCAGGCCCCGCGTGGTGGCGCGGTATTCGCCTGCCGCCCTGCGCGCGTACACGGTGATGCCGTAGCCGGCGGCCGCGGTTGCCGTAGCCGGCATGAGCATTGCCACCCATGCCGCAGGCCAGATCGTGGCCGGGGAAACGGGACCTAGGACGGCGAGCAGCGGCTCTTCGGATTGCAAGACAAACGAGTACGAGCCTGGGCCGGCCGCTGCCATCTGTTGCCTGTCGACGAAGATGTCAAGGCCGTCCGTGGTGTTCTCGATGCCCATGGTGGCGGACAGCGCCTGGCCCTGGGGGCCCGTGACGCCCGTCAGCGTCCAGCGCGAGCTGATCTGCAAGTGCAGGCGGGCTCCCGTGATGAGGTCGGAGTCGAGAACCACCGTGGCGACGTATTCCGTGACGGTGGCGTTGTCCCGGGGCGGGAGCCGGTGGCTGTCAAAGCGCGCCAATGGAAGGACGACCTTGTCAAACTGGATACGCGGATCCGAGATCGTGCTTTGGAACGCGACGGTCGAGAAGGGATTGAACACGCCGGCCTCGCCGGTTTGAAGCGCCCCGTCGTCGCTGAAGTACCACGCCATCAGGAGCCCGCGTCCACTGGGGTCGGGCGGCATCGGCGTCACGAAAGGAGTACTGAGGCGCGACGAGCCGCTGCGTGGTTCAAAAAGCGGCTGCGAAGACACGCGCACTTCGCCTGAGTCGTACCAGCGGGTCTCCTGAACCACGTTGGTGGCAACCGGCTCAAAAAGGGTGTCAAGGCCTGCGCTTGCATTCACGATGCGCGTAGCGTTGAACAAGACCCGTCCCCCGGTCGTCCCGTTGGGAACCGTGAACCCGTAGCGGGCCTCGCCGCACGCGGTCACGGTGGCGTCCTCCTCAAACCTGAACCAACGCTCATCGGGGGCCCACGTGAAGTCGCCGCCGGCGATTCCCTGGGTGTCATTGTCCACGGGGCGCAGGACGGGCGTGATGGCCGCTCCGCAACTTTGCCGGACAGCCTCGCTGGCGTACACGTCCGCAATGGGAATTGGCCGATCGATGTCCAGCGAAACGACGAGCGATTGGGGCGGCGCAACGGCTGCGGCCGCGCCCGGTGTCGCAACCAAGGCCGCCATGATCAGCAAAGCGCATCCGCACGACCAATCGCGGCGCGGGCGGGGCTGAAACCGACCGGATGGATCCGGCTCCCGCGGCGCAGGCGGGCGAACCTCCCAGACGCGCGGATGCGATGATTTCACGGCGCGGACCAACACCGAAGCATAGGATGAATCTCGTGGGTTATATACAGGCTCGTCCGGGCGCGGGCGAATTCGTGTCCGTGCGGGTCGCGCAATAGGCGGTTGGGGCACGGTGTTTGTTCAGCCGGACACGACACTGCCTAAGCATGGACGGCCGTCATCCCAGGTTGTTGCCCGGCGTCGCACCCCCCTTGCGATGTCTCGGAAACCCACCGGTCTGCGGGGGCGCCTTGAACGCCTCTGTGCTGACCAGGCAGGGGGCACCGCCACCCGCAGCACTGCCCCGGTTGCCCCCTGCCACCCAGAACGCCGACCTCGACCCCCCAAACCATGACCGGACACCCCCACCCCCGCAGCCCGCACCAACGACCGGACCTTGCCCCCAAAACCGGATCCGTTGAACTCGACGCCGCTTTCGTCACCGCCATCCAGCAGGCGTGCGGCCGGGACGGGGTCGAGCTTGTTCGTTTTCTTGCGGCCCGCGGACCGACATCGAACGTGGAGCTGTTGGAGGCCCACCCCCACCACAATTCTGCCAGCCTCCACCGGGCGCTCTACGCGTTGTTCCAGATGCGGGCCGCCACTTACCGCGCCACCACCGACACCCGCGGCTGGATCACGTTTACGTGGTACATCACTGGCGACGGGCTGTGGAAATCCCTGCGCCGGCGCGCCGCCTCTCAGCTCCAGGCAGCTCGCTCGCGCCTGCAACTGGAACGGTCGACTGATTTCTTCCAGTGTGCCAACGGCCACCGCCGGCTCTCCTTCGCGGATGCCATGGCGCGCCGCTTTGAGTGCCCGTCGTGCCGCGGCCGCATGGAGGCCTCGGCGGGCGATCGCGTCCAGGGCCTGCTCGCCGAGCGCATCCGCATGCTCACCGCCCGCACGGAGAGCCTGCTGCGCCCGTGGGCGACGACCACCGATGCCTGGGAGGACCTTCCAGGCCCAGAGGCGTACCACAGCCCTCAAGTCGGCCCGGCGGCCATCGTCGCTTGATGGATCATCAAGTTCACGTTTTTGACCACCACTCGCACCACTACGCGCGCGACGTGGACCGATGGTACCAGGTGCGCTTTGCCGAGTTCATGGCCGAGAAGGCGGCGGGCCGGCGCGTGTCCCTCGTCGATGTCGGCGGGGGCAGCGGCGCGTTTGCCAAGCTTGCGCTCAAGCACGCCGACGTGGACGTCACCATCCTCGATCCGTCCGAGGGCATGCTCGACACCGTCCAAGACGACCGCATCAAGAAGCGCGTGGGCCGCCTGCCCGAAGATATCGGCGACGGCGCGCCGCATGATTTCCTGCACGTGAGCGAAGTCCTGCACCACTTGGTGGGCCCGACGGTGCGCGCGTCCCGGCGCCAATGCGGCGCGTCGCTCAAGGCGCTGCACGACTCGCTGGCCGACGACGGCTACATGTTCGTGTCCGAGTTGTACTACGAGGCCTTCGGCGCGCCCCGGCTCACCCGTTGGGCCATCTTCTGGATCCTGAAGATCCAGAACCGGCTGCGCATCCGGGTTCCCCGTGACGACTTCCTGCTGGACCTGCTCGTGTGCTTCTACACGCGCAAGGAGCTGGATCGGCTCCTCGACGAGGCGGGCTTCGTGCTCCTGCATACGCTCAAGGATCCGGCCAAGGTGTCACCGTTGGAGCGCCTCGTGCTCCTGCGCCGGCGCGGCGCCCGGCACATGGTCCTGGTCAAGAAGGCCGGGCCCCACGCGCCCCGGGCGCCGGCTGCACCGTAGATGCCAGTGCCCCGCGTCGCAACGCTTTAGCGCCGGACGTGTCTGGTTGGCCAATGGCATTTAGGCGAGTCCTCGTGGTCGAGGGCGGCGGAATGAAGGCCGCCTTCGCCAACGGATTCCTATCCGCCCTGGAGGAGGCCAACTACCACCCGTGGCACGCGGTCGTCGGCACGTCTGCCGGCGGCGCCCTGGCCGCGTGGTACAGCGCGGGGCAGGCACGGTACGCCGAACACACGTGGCAGTACGCGGGGGACCCCCGGTTCCTGAGCGTTCGGCGCGCGCTGCTCAGGCAGGGCCCCTTGCTTGACCAGGATGCTCTTTTCGATATCGTCTACCGCCGCGAGCACCCGCTCAACGTGGAGGCCTTGGCCGGCGCCGCGTGGCCCGTCATCGTGACGGTGGCCGACATCCATCAAGGCCACTGCGAGTACCCGGATATCCGCAACGGCGACGCCATTGAGTGGCTCAAGGCGACGGGCCGGCTGCCTTTTGGCGCAGGCGATCCCGTGGTCATCAACGGCCGCGCGTACATCGACGGGGGCACCCTGGACCCGATTCCCGTACGGTACGCCGTGGAGCATTTGGGTGCCAACGAGGTCGTGATCGTCAAGAACATGCCTCCGGGGCCGGTGCGGGCCGACCCGCGCCTGGTGCTGGAGATGGCCTCGCGCCGTTATCCGCGCTTGCGCCACGGTATCGTCCAGCATCACCGTTACAAGGAGGAGGCGTTGGCCTACGCCGCCCAGCCGCCGACGGGGGTCAAGGTGCGCATCGTCCACCCCGGCATGCACACGGGCCTGAACCGATTCAGCCGCGACATGGAGCGCATTGACGCGGCGCTGGAACTGGGCCGGGAGGCTGGCAGGCTCTTTGTGGCCGACCCGACGGGCACGGGAGACGTCACGCCCGCCGCACCGGTGGCGGTGGCGCCGACCCCACGAGCGGGCCAGCCGCGTTTCATGCGCTAGGGCTGGGCCTGCCCGCGTCGCTGCCCTCGAATGTGACTGAAATCCGACACTGCGTCGGTTCTCGGTCGCCCGCGACGCCGATGCAACCACGCGTCCGGGAAGCCTCTAGTACGATGCCCGACCGGTGGCGATTCAACCCGTGAGCCGCCACGTCGACGCCCGCAGAGACTGCCTCATTGCCTGGTGCCTCCAGCGGCGGCTGACCGGCGGCCACCGGCCGTGGCCGAGTCTATCCGCGCGTCATGGCCTCGAGGACCTCAGCCGCCTCCGCCAACTGGGAATCCTCCACCATGAGCAGGGTGTCCCGGTTGCAACTGACCAGTTCGACCAGGTTGATCGACCGCGCGGCCAGGGCGCCGACGATGTGGGCAAGGAATCCCGGCACCTGCTGCAAGTCGTCCCCGCTGTGCAGGATGATTCCCACGAAACCGTCTCGGGAATCCACGACCTCGCTGCCCAGGGCCTTGCCCAGGGCGGCCGCCACCCGCTCATCGGTGAGCACCGTCAAGGTCTCCCGACCGTGGAGAAGGTAGACGGGGTGGTGGGCGAGATCCAGGGCGTCAATCGTGGAGGCCACTCGGGCCAGCAGCCGCCAGTCGGGGCGAACGGCGAGCTGGGCGAAGCCGGTGTGGATTTCGAGGTGGCAGCGGCGCAACAGTTGCTCGATGCGCCGTGTGGCGTCGACGGAACTGGCGCCCGGTTCGTAGCGACGGATCGCCATGACCACGGCCTCCTCCTGTTCCAGGCCGGTCTCCGCCTGGACGTAGCGGGCGAGGGCGGACAGGTTCACGATGCCCAAGGCCAGCGCGCTGCGCAGCGGAGGCCGCTCGTCGATGTAGTCGCGCACGACTTGTGCGACCGACGCACCGTCCTGGAGTCGTTCTCGAAGCGTTCGCGCCACACCGGGGCAGACCGCTTCATCGGCTTAGCCCTCTGCATCGCCGCCGCGCGCCCGGTAAGGCGCCAGAGCCGCCTCGTCCCGTTCGAGGGCCGCCCGGCACGCCGCCGCCGTGTCTTCCCAGCGGCGCCGGATCGTGGCGTGGTTGTGGGCCCCGAGGTGAGGCACGATCAGGGCCGTTGGCAGGTCCGCAAACAACTTCAGGTCGGGTGGCTGGGGCTCTCCGGGGAGGACATCGGCGGCGTAGCCGGCCAATCGACCTCTGCGGAGGGCCGAACCAACGGCGGCCTGGTCCACGACGTCGCCGCGGGCGGTGTTGACCAAACAGGCCCCCGGGCGCATCCGGCCGATGGCAGCCTCGTCGATGAGTCCCCTTGTTTGCCCCGTCAGCGGCACGTGCAGGCTGACCACATCGCTCCTGGCCAGCAGGTCCTCCAGCGTGGGCGCCCACTCGAACCCGGGCAGGCGGCCGACGCCGGCATCTTGCACGGAATCGTAGCCGGCCACGCTCCCACCCAGGCCGGTCAGGGCGCGCGCCACGCGCGACCCGATGCGCCCCAGGCCGACCAGCCCCACCGTCACCTCGCTGAGGCGCCGACCCACCAGGCCATCCCGGTTCCAGTCCAGGGCGCCGCCCGTGCCCCGCGTGCGCACCACCGCCTCCGGCAGCCGCCGCAGCAACGCCAGCACCAGCCCCACGGTCAACTCGGCGACGCTGTCGGAGGCGTAATCGGGCAGGTGACACGCGGCGATGCCGCGGTCGCCAAGCCAGGCGAGGGGCAGGTGGTCGTACCCGTCGCTACGCGTCACGACCGCGTCCAAACCGGGCATCCCCTCCAGCAGCGCCGGCTCCACGCGGTCGTGCACCATCACGCAGAGGACGCGGACGTCCGGATGCGCGCCGGCAACCGCCGCGTCCAGGCGCCGGGGCTCCACTACCGCCCCCGGCAGCAACGCGGCAGCAAGGTCCCGCTCGGCAACCGGAACGCCGGTCGCCAGCACCCCCTCAAACGGTCCCGACACGGCATCGCGAAACGGCTCCCAACGGGTAGCCGTTCCGGCCCGGCAGGGCCCTCTTGTCCCATTCCAGTCATCGATGACCGTGGCCGCCCCAGGGCAGTCACACACCTTAACCGCACACCTTGGAAGTAAGAAAATGAAGATGGTCAAAGTCGCCGTAGCTGGTGCCCGCGGGTACCTCGGCCGCGAGAGCGTACGCTTGTTGATGCAACACCCCAACGTCGAGGCAATCGTCCCGACCTCGTCGGGCTCCCCTGGCCCCTACGGCGAAGCCGTTCCCGCGTTTCGCCGCAGCGGCCTGCAAATGGTCACCGCCGACGACCCAGCGGCCCGCGACGCGGACGTGTGGATCCTGGCAACCACCAACGAGGACGCCGAGTCCCTGGCGGCCTCCTGCGACGCCCAGGGCACCAAGCTCGTCATTGACCTCAGCCGCGCCCACCGCGGCCCCGCTCTCAACGGCGGCTCCTGGACCTACGGCATGGCCGACCTGGCCCCGCCGGCAACCGGTACCGCCCGCATCGCCAACCCCGGATGCTACCCGACCGCCACGGCGCTCGCCGCCAGCCCCGCCATCGCCGCCGGCCTGGTGGGTCCCGGCCCCGTGATCGTCGACGGTAAGAGCGCCGTCAGCGGCGCCGGCGCGACACCCCGGGGCGATCTCCACTTCGCTGAGCAAAACGAGAGCCTTCGCGCCTACAAGGTGCTCGGCCACGACCACACATCTGAGATGGCCGCCTACGCATCGGCCATCGGCGGCGCCCGTCGCGGCGTTCGCTTCACCCCCCACCTGGTACCCATGAATCGCGGCCTGCTGTCCACCGTTTACATGCCCCTCGCCGACGGCGCCGACCCGACCGCCGTGCACGAGGCCTACGTTTCCAGCTACGCCAACAGCTTGTTCGTCACTGTGGTTGACGAACCGGACACCAGCCACGTGCGCGGCTCCAACCACGCGCACGTGGCGGTGTCCGTCGACGCCGAAAACGGCATCATCGTTGCCCGCGGCGCCATCGACAACCTCCTCAAGGGAGGCTCCGGCCAAGCAATCCAGAACCTGAACCTGGCCCTGGGGCTACCCGAAGGCGCCGGCCTTGGCGCCACGGGAGGTGGCCCATGACCCGGCTCGCCCTCTCCGAGGGACTTCACACGGTTCCCGGCATCCGCGCCATGGGCGTGCACGCAGGCATCAAGAAGGCCCGCCGCGACGTGGCCCTGATCGTCAGCGACGTCCCGGGCACTGCCGCCGCGGCCGTCTTCACGCAAAACGCGTTCGCCGCCGCCCCCGTCCACGTGAGTCGCCAGCACGTCGCCGACGGTGATGTGCGCGCGATCGTTGTCAACAGCGGCAACGCCAACGCTTGCACCGGCCGGCAGGGCCTGCGTGACGCCCTCGCCATGGCGCGAACGGCGGCCTCGGACCTTGGCTTGGAGCCCGAGCAGGTCCTGGTGTGCTCGACGGGCATCATCGGCCGCGCCTTGCCCATCGAAGCCGTGCTGGGTGGCATCCACGACTGCGCCAAGCGGCTCGACGACGCTGTCGGGGGCGAGGCAGCCGACGCCATCCTGACCACCGACAGCGGCCCCAAGGAATCGGCTCGAACGGTCGAGGTCGACGGCGTCGAGTACCACGTCGCTGGCATCGCCAAGGGCGCCGGCATGATCCACCCGAACATGGCCACCATGCTCGCACTCATGGCCACCGACGCGCCGCTGGCCCCCGCGGACCTGCGCGCGTTGCTCAAGTACGCCGTGGATCGCAGCTTCAATCAGATCAGCGTCGATGGCGACGAATCCACCAATGACACCGCCATCCTGCTGGCCAATGGCCAGGCCGGCGGCGAGTCTTTGACCCGGGCCCACCCCGCCTGGCTGCCCCTGCGCGACGCCCTCACGGACCTCTGCCAGGAACTGGCCAAGCGGATCGTCGCCGACGGCGAAGGCGCCACCAGGCTTCTGGAGGTCCG
>JBFJYU010000065.1:0-12040 GCA_041622435.1 Thermoplasmatota archaeon
GAAAGGATGTAGTCCGCAACCTCCAGGGTTCGCACCTCAACGGCGGCGCCCCGCTCATGGAGGGTTCGCACGACGGCGCCGGCCTGTTCGCGGGCGTCGCAGATGATCTTGGGCCCGGCCGAAAGCCCCGAGGAGGGGGTTGTTACGGCCCTGGGCGGCTGCTGCCGCGCCCCGCCCGGTGGGAGTCCCGGTCCTGTGCTCATGGCGCCCGCTCCTTGTGTTGCATGCGCTGCCGGTGCTGCGGGCGCTGGGGGGCCCGGCTGCGGGTCCCCCAAAGCCACTTGGCGCGGTGCTGTCCCTTCTGCCGCCGCGGTGCCGGACGAGGTACGGATGGGGCTGCCCCTGTCGTCGGCGGCGGCGTTGCCCAACTGGTTGCGCAACTGCTGCAATTCGCGCACCATTTGGGCTTCCTTGCGGCGAGCCGTCCAGTGGGCCGCCTCGTCCTTGGTGCCCTTCGTGATGAGCACCACGACGTTGCCGGCGCGCTTGCGCCCGGTGCGGCCGCGGCGCTGGATGGACCGGATTTCGCTCGGGATGGGCTCGTAGAACACCACGAGGTCGGTCTCGGGGATGTCGAGGCCCTCTTCGCCGACGCTGGTGGCCACCAGGACGTTGTGGGTGCCTGCGGTGAAGGCCGCGACGGTCTCGGCCTGCTTCTTCTGGGTCATGCCCTCGGCGCCGCCGCGCTTTCCTTGCCCGACGAAGAGGACCGGCCGGACGCCATCCAGCTTGGCAAGTTCTCCCACGACCTGCTCGCAGGTGCCCCGGAAGTGGGCGAAGACGATGACGCGACTGTCGGGGTTTTGCGCGACCTGCTGAGCGACCAGGGCTTGGGTGCGCTTCATCTTCGGGTTGTCGTCGTCGGCGAAGCGCGCGATCTGGCGGGCCTCCTGCAGCCGGCGGTCGGCTGACAGCACGCGGGATGCCTTCGACTCCTCGCCGTCCAGCTTGGCGACGAACTCCAGAAACGGCTGCGCGCCCTGGGTTTGGGCCAACTCGACGGCGTGGGCGAGCTTCATGGCCTGGGCCTGGAGGCTGAGTCCCTGGTAGAGTTCCGGCGGTGGATTGGGAGTCTGCCGGAGGCGTGCCTGCAAGCGCTGGCCGGCCTCCAGCAGTTCCTTGCGATTGGGCTTGGAGCCGCCGGTCTTGAGCACCCCCATGTGCTTGAGTTGGCGCACCTTCTCTGCCTGGATTTCTTCCAGCCGTCCCGAAACCCGCAGGAGGGATGGCGGCAGGGGCAGCACTTCCCACTGGGTTTCCACATCCTGCACGAACTCCGACACGTCCGGGTCCAGCGGCGTGCGGATTTCGACGTGGCGCAAGCCGAGGCACGTGCGCACCTCGTCGATGCGCCGCACCTCGTGGCCGGGGCTTGCGGTGAGTCCGAGGCGGCGCCCGCCGGTGTTGCGGCGCAGGGATTCCTGGCCGAGGAAAACGTAGGGGTAGTCGCCGACGGCGCGGTGGGCCTCGTCAAAGACGATCAGGTCGAAGCTGGCGAGGTCGATGCGGCCGCCGACGACATCGTTGGCGATGACTTGGGGCGTTGCGCAGATGATTCCGGGGCCGTCGGCCATTTCCTGGCGCTGGGCCGGGCTGGTGGCACCGGTGAGGACGGTGACGCGCTCGTTCCAGGGCGGTGCAAGGGTGGCCTCCAGGAACCGGCCGTGTTGCTCGACAAGGGGCTTGGTGGGGGCCAGCACGAGGATGCGCTGGCCGCCGTCGCGCAGCAGGTCGGCAAGCACGAGGAGGGCGACGACGGTCTTGCCCATGCCCGTGGGCAGCACCACCAGGGTGTTGCGGGCGCCGGCGACGCGGGCCAGGTTGACCTGGTAGCCGCGAAACTCGACCGCGCCGTCGCGCAACACGGGGTGCTGGATGTGCACAGCTTGCGAGTGGTTTCACCACTATGAAGGGCTTGGCCGGGGGCCGGTGAACCCACTCGGGGCTTCGAGGGCGGGCGCGGGCGCGGCGGCGGCCCCTTGGTCAGGGGTGTTGCTAGCGACGCAACGCCTGCGCGACCTCGGCCAGGTTGCCCGGCTCCGCGCTGCGCTGGCCGGATTCAATCTGGTGCACCATCTCCACCAGCGCCTCATTGACAGGCGCATCCAGATCGTGGCGCCGGGCGGTCTCGACGATGACACCGTTGAGGTAGTCCACCTCCGTCTTCGCGCCGCGCTCCAGGCTCTGCAGGCTGCTCGACCGGTGGCGGCGGTACTTGGCGCCCACCAGTTGCAGAAACAAGTGCCTCCCCTGGCGCCCCAGGCGACCCGTGTTGGGTCCGACGGCGACGCGGTTGGGCCTGAACCCGTTGACGGGCTCGAACGCCACGCTGTCGGCCAGGCCCGCCTCGTACCCCTCCGTGGTCACCGCCAGGAACAGCTCCCGCGACGTGCGGTCCGCCAGCAGCTCGCCGAGCGTCGTGTTGCCCACGGCGCCGAGGGTGGTGATGCAACTGTTGACCAGCAGCTTGGTCCACTTGACGCCCAGCATGTTGCCCGACACCCGCGACGGCATCACCCGCGACAGCAGCGTCGCCAGCCCCGGATAGTCGATGGAGGGGTTGCGGGCGGCCAGCGCCGTGGTCGGCCAGGGTCCAATCACGAAGCCACCCGGCCCGGTCACCACGGAGCGACCCGTGTCGGCCAGTGTCGCGGGAAACGTGACGCAGCACGCCACCAACTGGCTCGGCGCCAACGGGATCAACTCGTCCTCCTGGAGCCCGTTTTGCATCGCCACAATGGGCGCGTCGGGCATGGCCGGCGCCCACGTGCGCAACGCGTCGGGCGCGTCGAGGCACTTGGTGGCCAGCACCGCCGCCACCGGCTCCTGGGTCAATTCCTCCGGCGTGGTGATCGCGTCGATCGCGACCCGCTCGTCCTGGCGCAGGCCCTCGGCGGCAACCCCCTCGGTTCGAATCCGCTGGGCGGTCCTCTCGGTGCGGCAGGCGGCGATGACCGGAACGCCGCCGTGGGCGAGTCTGGCTGCGACGACGGCTCCGATGGCACCGGGACCAATGACGAGGACCGGTCCGTCCTGTAGGCGTGGCACGGCCGGTCATGGGCGCCGGTGGTCTTCAGCTACCCGGGTCCGATGCGCTCCCGGCGGGGGGCCAGGCACGCCCGGCACCCTCCCGAGCGCCGGTTCCGGCGCGGCCCCGAAGACCCCCACGACGGGGCGTCCAGACCCCTTCATTTCGCGTGAAGGCCATAACGGGCCCCCGGCTCGCTGGCTCGTTGGCTGGCGGTCGCGGCGGGGTGCTTTCGGTCACCCCCCCGTGCTAGCGATAGGTGGGAACCTCCTGATTGAACAGCGGATGCACCAGTTGACGGTACAGGACGCGACGCTCGCAAACGCGTGGGAAGGCTTCCTGCGCGAGCACTGCCGCGAGGCCATCGTCCACGCGGCCCTCGACTACCCGGAAACACGCAGCGTCGTCGTCGCCTTCAACGACCTGCAGCTGCGCGACCCGGAACTGGCCGACTACATCCTCCAGCGGCCCGGCCACGCCCTGCGCATCGGCAACAACGCCCTCAACCAAGTCGACATCGTCGTCGTTGAGCCGCGGCCGCGCCTCAACCTGCGCCTCAGGGGCCTGCCCGAGTCGCAGCACGTCATGCCCCGCCTGCTGCGCGCGGAACACCTGGGACGGTTCCTCGCCATCGAGGGCCTCGTCAAGAAGGTCACCGAAGTGCGACCCATGATGCTGGAGGCTGCCTTCGAGTGCAAGTTTTGCGGCAACCTCGTCTTCGCGCTCCAGGAAGAGGAGTACGTGGCCGAGCCGGTGCAGTGCGAGGCCTGCGAGAAGGCCGGCCCGTGGAAGCTGCGCGAGGAGGAGAGCCGCTACGTCGACCATCAGAAGGTCGAGATCCAGGAGAGCCCCGAGGGGCTGCGCGGCGGCGCCCAGCCGGAGCGCCTGACGATCTACATGCGCGACGACCTGGTGCAATCCGTCGACCCCGGCGACCGCGTCTGCCTCAACGGCATCCTGACCACCCAGGCACGCCGCCAGGGCCAACTGAAGCGCACCGAGTTCAACAAGATCCTCAACGGCGTCAGCGTCGAGGTCCAGCAGCAGGAGTTCGAGGAAATCATCCTGGAGCCCGAAGACGAGGAGAAGATCCTCGAGTTGAGCAAGGACCCGGCCATCTACGACCGGCTGCGTGCCAGCTTCGCCCCGACGATCCAGGGCATGGAGAAAGTGAAGGACTCCCTGATCCTGTCGCTCTTTGGCGGCGTCGCCAAGCACTACAAGGACGGCAGCCGCACCCGCGGTGACATCCACGTTCTCCTGGTCGGTGACCCTGGTGTCGCGAAGTCGCAGTTGCTGCGCTACCTCTCCAAGCTGGCGCCCCGTTCGGTGTTCACCAGCGGCAAGGCGAGCAGCGCGGCCGGTCTGACGGCCGCCGCGGTCAAGGACGACTTCGGTGAAGGCCAGTGGACTCTGGAGGCCGGTGCCCTGGTTCTGGCGGACATGGGTGTGGTTTGCATCGACGAGTTGGACAAGATGACCAGCCAGGACCAGTCGTCGATGCACCAGGCCATGGAGCAGCAGGAGATCAGTGTCGCCAAGGCGGGCATCTCGGCCACCCTGAAGTCGCGCTGCGCCGTCATTGGCGCGGCCAACCCGAAGCTGGGCCGATTCGACGAGTATGAGCCGTTGCACACGCAAATCGACATGCCGCCCGCGCTGCTGTCCCGTTTCGACCTGATCTTTGCGCTCACGGACAAGCCCAACCGGGAGAAGGACACGGCGCTCGCCGAGTTCATCCTGAAGACCCACCAGGCGGGAGAGGTGCACGAGCACCGGCGCGCCAACCCGACGGGCGCCTACACGATCGAGGACGAGGAGCGCCTCATGGCGCGCATCGAGCCCGACCTGGAAGCGGACATGTTCCGCAAGTACGTCGCCTTTGCCAAGCGCCACATCCTGCCGGTCCTGTCGGACGACGCCATGGCCCACATCAAGGACTACTACGTCGACTTCCGAAACGGCACCGAGGACTCGATTCCGTTCACCGCGCGTCAACTAGAGGCATTCGTCCGCCTGGCGGAGGCGTCGGCGCGGGTGCGGCTCAGCCAGGAGGCGACGCTGGAGGACGCCAAGCGGGCCATCAGCATCGTCGAGTACTACCTGAACAGCGTCGGCGTCGATCGGGAGACCGGCAACTTCGACATCGACGTCATCGCGACGGGCGTCAGTCACTCCCAGCACGACCGCATGCGCACCATCCAGTCGATCGTCCGGGATTTGGCCGACGGCAGCGACGAGGGCTTCGCCCGCGAGGAGGACGTGTTGGCCGAGGCGGCGCGGCAGAACATCCAGATGGACGCCGCGAAGAAGGCGTTGGAGATGGGCCTGCGCAACGGCTCGTTCTACCAGAAGCGCGGTCATGGGACGTACGCGCCGATGGGGCCGTAGGGTCGGCAAGAGCACTGCGGAGCACGGTGCGCGCGCCACGGAACGTTTGCCACCGGGCTGCGGGCGCCGCGCCGTGCAACAGGTCGGCGGCAGCGAAAGGCCGCAAGGCACGCGTTCGCCCGCCGGCCCAAACCCCCTGCGCGGGCGCGTACCGCACCACGGTACACACCTGTGGCCCGTTATGACCCCGCGGCCTCGCCGGGGCGTCGCGTCGGCGGGGGCCAGCCCCACCGGGGCCCTGCGCAAAGGCCATAAGTGGGGGCTGGGCCTCGGCGCGCCATCGATGATCGCTCTGAAGAACTACCAGCAGGGCCTGCAACGCCTCCTCGCCGCCTGCGACGAGGAGCTGCTGGGCACCCGGCATGAGGAGGGGCAGTTCCAGCTGGAGGTCCACGAGGGCTTCTACGACGGCGTGCGCGTGGACGAGGAGGGCCTGGCCCACCACTTGCGCCAATGCACCGTCGCCAACCTCGTCGGTGACCGTAGCGTCGCGGTGGCCATCGAACTCGGCTTGGTCGCCGAGTCCAACGTGCTGACGATCCAGGGCGTGCGGCACGCCCAACTGCTGGTCTACGAGGAATGATCTGCGTTGAGTGCGGCGCGGAGGCCGAGCGACTCATCGACGGCTGCTGTGCCGCCTGTTTTGCCAAGACAACCCAGTTGATGCTGGTTCCCGAGGTCATCGACGTTGAGTTGTGCGCCCACTGCAACGCGCGCCACGTCGGGGCCCACTGGGTCCAGCCGGAAGCGTCGATCCCTCTGGAGTGGCTGCGCGAGGATGCAGCGCGGGGCGCCGTCCACGTGCACGCCCGGGTCGAGGACCCGGCCGTCGACTTGTCCGAGCGTGCCGAGAGCGAACGCCACTTCCGGTACACCATCAGCATGCAGGGCCACGTGGAGGAGGTGCCCGTCGGCGCCGACGCCAGCCTCCTGGTGCGTGTCACGCGCGGGGTTTGTGAGCGTTGCAGCCGCATGGCCGGAGGCTATTACGCCGCCATTATCCAGTTGCGGGCGACCGAGCGGGATGTCACGGACCACGAACTGAAGCGCGCCCACCGCTACATCGCCGAGGAGCTCGACCGTCAGCAGGAAAACGGCAACCGCATGTCGTTTCTGAGCAAGTCGGGCGCCATCCACGGCGGCTACGACTACTACGTCGGCGACATTGACGCGGCGCGGGCCGCCTGCCGGCTTCTGCAGCAGCGCCTGGGGGCGAGCGTTCAGGAGACCGCCAAGCTGGTGGGTCGACGCGAAGGGGAGGATGTCTACCGGGTTACATTCCTCGTGCGCATCCGTCTGTTTGCGCCCGGCGACTTTGCGTTGTCGGACAAGATGCCGGTGCAGGTCCATTCGATCGCGCGCGGAAACGCGTCGTGCGTGGACCTTCTGCACCACCGAAAGATGAAAGTGCAGGAAAAGACCCTGCGCCGCCTCGGCGGGTTCGAGATCGTGCAGGAGGCCGTGTTCGTGTCGCAGGACGCGGCGGGGATCCAGGTGTTGGACCCGGTCACGCTGCGGACACAGGACCTGTTGCGGCCGGAGGGCTGGAGCGCCAGCGGCGACACGGTTCCGGTGCTGCGAATCGACGATCGACTCTACGTGGTCCCGAACACAGGGTAGAGGCGCTTGGGGACCAACAACCTTTATTTAGGTTGCCTCACAAGGTTGGAAAGGAGCTGCGGGGCTTGGGTGACTGAATGAGCACTACTAGGATTCTAACGCTAGAAGATCTGTCCATGGCAATCAGCAATCGTATCGGCATCGACGAGGAAGATGCCCAGCGAGATGCTAACTTCGTAATGGATATTTTTGGCTTCGATGACCGCGTCATCGACAATGTACTGGAGCCGGAGGACCGGCAACTGTTCTACATCCTCGAGGAGGAGGGCATGCTCACCACGGAGCGCGAGGAAACCACCCTCTACGACGGCCGCGAGTGGCGGACCCACTACTGGCTGTTCAAGAAGACCGCGGTCTTCCACATGAGCGAGGAGGAGCGCGAGATCCGCCGCCGCCGCAAGGCCCGCGCGTCGGAGTCGGACGTGTACCACCAGCTCCCCGACGACCTCTGGGCCGCGCGCCAGATTTAGGCCGTCACCCCCTTTGCCCCCACCCGCCTGGGCCCATGGGCCTACGCGGACGCAGCGCGTCGACGGGGCTGCCTCCTAGTCCTTTCACCCACCCCACCCCCACGGCTAGGGCCAAGTGCGGCCATGGCGGGGTGTGGTGCGCCTGCCGTATCCGCCTCGTGCGGGCCAGGACGAGCTCATCGGGCAGGTCCAGGCCGCCCTGGAGGCCGGCGATCACCTCGTCGTTGAGGCTGCCACAGGAACCGGAAAAACAGTTGCCGTCCTGGCTGCGGCCCTGGCGCGGTGCCGCCACGACGGACGCCGCGTGCTGTGGACGACACGAACCAATAGCCAGCAGGCGCAGGTGGTCCGCGAGCATGCGATGCTGCGAGCCGACGCGGCCGCCCGGGGCGAGCCCGGCCCGGGCCTGCTGGTCCCGTTTACGGGCCGGTCCCACGGCTGCCCGCTGCTCAAGGACGACGCGCGGTTTGCCGGCGCCACGGGCAAGGAGTTGGGCCGGCTCTGCCGTCGCGCGAAGCAGGCGGCCCGCGCCCAGTTTGAGACCGGACGCGAGAGCGACGGCGCGTGCCCCTACTTCCTCAAGCTCCTGGAGGACGGACCCGGGCCGGTCCAGGCGCTGCTGGAGGCGGGCGCAGCCGACGGCCGCCCCGTGGCGGCGGCCGTGGCCGCGGCCGGCAGTTGCCCGTATGAGGCGCTGAAGCTGCTGCTGCCTCAAGCGGCTGTGGTCGTTCTGCCCTACACCTTCCTGCTGGAGGACCGTCTGCGCAACGCGCTGACGCAATGGCTGGGAAGCGGCCTGGACGAATGCCACCTCGTCGTGGACGAGGCCCACAACCTTCCCGAGGCGGCCCGGCTGCATCATTCCCCCGGCCTTGGCCTCGAAACCGTTCGCCGCGCAACCCGCGAGGCGGAGGATGTCAAGGATCCGTTGCTTGCCGGCGAGGTACTCACGACGACGTTCCTGGAGACCCTGACGCGGGTCCTTTACCAGGTCGTCGACGAGCACGTTCAGGACCGCGACGACGCCCTCCTTCCCCCCGACGCGCTCCAGGAGGCGCTAATGGTGGCCCTGCGGCTGCCGAGCCCGCGCATCATACGGATCGCCCAGGAGCTCGACAGCTGGGGCGAGATCATCCGTGAGGAGCGGGCTGCCCAGGGCAGGCTGCCGCGCAGCTACCTGGGTGCCGTGGGGGCGTTCCTGGTGTTCTGGATGCGCGATGCCGACCACGGCTACGCGCGGCTCGCGCTTGGCGGCGAGCGGCCCGCCGTGGAGGCCTGCCTCCTTGACCCCGCTCAGGTGCTGGGTTGGCTCGGCGAACTCGCGTCAACCGTCCACATGAGCGGCACGCTCGCACCGCCGGCGGACCACGTGAACCTCTGCGGGCTTCCGGCGGCCAAGACCAGTGTCATCGCGTCCCCGTTTGCCGCAGCGCAACTGCACCTTTACGGCGTGGAGGGCGTCCACCGCCGCTGGCAAGCCCACCAGGATGACCCGTCCCACGCCGATCGACTCCAGAACACGGCGCGCGCGCTCCTCGAACGGCTGCCGGGCCGCACGGGCATTTTCTTCCCCAGCCATCAGATGCTCCGCGACTACCTCGAGGAGGGGTTCCTGCATGGGGTTGAGCGCAGCGTGCACGCGGAGCACCCGGACATGGACAGTCCATCCCTCGGTGCGATGGTGGCGGCGTTCAGCCGGGACTCGGACCCCAACGCACTGCTGCTGGGCGTCCTCGGCGGCCGCCTAACGGAGGGCATCGACTACCCGGGGGATGCGATGGCGAACCTGCTGATCCTGGGCATTCCCTACCTGCGGCGCACGGCGCGGCTCCAGGCATTGATCCACCGCGAGGACGCCAAGAACGGGTCGGGCTGGCAGACGGTCGTTCACAACCCGACGGCACGGGTCTTGCGCCAGACAATCGGCCGCCTCATTCGGGGCCCGGACGACTGCGGCGTAGCGGTCGTGCTCGACGAACGCATCGTCCGTTTCCGTAGCCAGCTTCCACCCCTTGCAATGGTCGCCGGCCCGACCGGCGTCGACACCCACGCGCAGGCGACGCGAACGGGGTCTTGGACAGCCGGCGAAGGTGCTTGGTTCAGGACGCTTCAGGTACCGCCAACGCCGACGATGGCGCTGTCGTCAAACGATTCTGATGGCCCAATCCGGTCGAATAATCAAGCAAACGGAAACACAACTCATTAATACGCAAGGGAAATCAAGGTACTTGAGGAAGCGGCCGGGCTGGATACTTCTTTGAGTGCATCCCATCCCCTCCCTGTGAGGCCAGTCCCCCTTCCTTTCTCGCTCCCCCCGCGTTCTCGCGGGGGGAGTCCCATGGGCCGCCCCAACAGGGGCCGGCCTGGACTCCGCTTACGCGTTGAGACCCCAGGTGTCCTTCTCGGCGATCACAAAGTTGCGAATCACGTTGAGGGTTCCCCGCGGGCTGATGCGCTTCACGGTCGCCAGCTCATCGTCGCCCAATTCGAGATCCTCGAACTTCAGGACGTCCTTCAGGCCGACTCGGCCACTGGGCAGGTGCATGGAAATCGAGACTACCTTGGAGGACCCCTCGACGGGATGCCCCAGGGCCTCCAGGATGGCTACGGCCCGTCCGGGCAGGATGTGGTCGAGTACCGTGCCATTGCGAATCGGGACGATCTTGAATTCCTTCATGCGGGAGCTCCCAGGAGTGCCGCAAGGATTGCCATGCGGACGGCGACGCCATTCTGGGCCTGGTCAAAATACTTGGCAGCAGGCAATTCATCCAAATCCGTGGATAGTTCATCCACGCGGGGCAACGGATGCAGGATGATCGCCCGCGACCCGGTCCTCTCCAGCAGCGCGCGATCCACGTGGAACCGGGCGGCGGCGTCGGCCGAGCCCGGGGGGAACCGCTCCTTCTGCACCCGTGTCACGTACAGCGCGTCGCAGGCGCTCGCAGCATCCTCAAGGGAAACTTCGACGACGCCCTCGGCGAGGTGGTCGGGCATCTCCAGGCCCGGGGCGGCCACGGCATCTATGCGGGCCCCGGCACGTTTGAGCGCCGGCACCAGGCTGTGCACGGTTCGCCCGTAGCGCAGGTCGCCAACGACCGCAATGCGCCGTCCACGCAGCTCGCCTAGGCTGCTGCGGAGCGTGAAGAGGTCAACCAGCGTCTGCGTCGGGTGCTCTCCGGCGCCATCGCCCGCATTGACAACGGGGCACGTTGCCCCCGTCGCCAGGCGCACGGCGGCGCCCGCGTCGAAATGGCGTGTCACGATGAGGTCCGAGTAGCCGGACAACACCCGTCCGGTGTCCTCCAGTGTCTCTCCCTTGCGCCCGCTCGTCGTCGACGCGTCGGCGAAGCCGATGACTTGGGCCCCCAGACGGTGCGCGGCGGCCTCAAAGGATAGCCGCGTGCGAGTGCTGGGCTCGAAGAAAGCCGTGCAAACGATGCGGTTGTCCAATTGGTCCCGGAAGCTCTCGCCCCGGGCGAGGCCCTCCGCGAACCGGCCGGCACGCGCCAGCAGGTCGGCGAGTTCGGCGTCGCTGAGGTCGCCGATAGCGAGCAGGTTGCGGCCCTGTAGTGTCAAGCCAATTCCCTCAGCTCTTCAGGATCTTCGCCAGGTCCTCGCGCTTCTCGGCCCCGCTCGCGCTGCCCCCCGTCTCCGCGAAAAAAGAATCTTGGAGCTTCTTGAGCCACACGGGCGTGATGAACGTCGTCAGCATCACCACGAGGATGATCGTCGTGTACTGCCAATTGAGAATCAGGCCAGCATTGAGACCGAGGACGGCGAAAATCAGTCCCACTTCGCCGCGCGGCGCCATGCCGACGCCGACAACCAGGCGGCTGGCGCGGGCGCTCTTGAGCACGCCGAACCCGCAGCCCAGCTTGGCGATCATGGCCACCACCGTCAGCAGGAGGCCGATGAGCAGCACCATGGCACCGTTGCCGCCGAGTTGCGTCAGGTCAACCTTCATGCCCAGCGTCACGAAGAAGAACGAGATGAAGATCGCTCCAATCGGGCGCAGTTCCTCGAAGATGTGGTGCGTGTGCCGGGTCTGGGCCAGGATCAGGCCGCCCGCGAAGGCGCCCACGATGTCGGCCAGTCCGAACAGGGTGGCGAGGTAGGCCATCAGCAGCGCGAACGCGATCGCCAGCGCCACCGAGAAACCCTTCACCTTGAAGCCCTCGACGGCAGCGTCGTAGGCGCGAGGGATGAACTTGAGGCCGACGAACAGCGCGACGACCAGGAAGCCGACGGCCTTGCCGGCAATCAGCATCAGCGCCATCGCGTCCACGGCACTTCCCGCCAGGGTTGCCTCGATCATGGCTGCCACGATGGCGAGGATGATCAGGCCCCCGATGTCGTCAAGAACGGCGGCGCCCAGAATGATGCGCGACTCGTTCGTGTTGAGCTTGCCCATGTCGCCGAGCACGCGCGCGGTGATGCCGACGCTGGTGGCCGTCAGCGTGGCGCCGACAAACGTGTGCAACAGGTAATTCGGCAGCACATCGACCGCCGTCTGCCATGGTGACCATAAATC
>JBFJYU010000066.1:0-12032 GCA_041622435.1 Thermoplasmatota archaeon
CCCTTCTATGCGTACATCCAGAAGGGCAGCGACTTCCAGGGCTACATGGCCATCAGCAACTTCCCGTCGAGCATGTCGTTCACGTACGACCCCGACCCCAACGGGCGTACGGACATCACATGGTCCGCGAGTTCGAGCATTCGGAGCATCTACGCCCAAGTGGCGGCGGTCTCCGGCGGCGCGCGCGGTTACGCGTATGCGTCCATGACGGACATCCCGAAGTGGTTCAACCTGGCGGCCTACCGTTCGGATCGTGGCCCGACGCTGAATTATGACGCCAGCGGGTCCAATCGGGATAGCCTGGATATTTCGTTCTACGTGACGGCAGACTTCCAGAAAGGCAGCGCCGACTTGTCCGCCCGGGTGTACTTCAGCATGACCAACCTGGGACGCTACACCGACATGTGGACCGGCACGACCGGAGGCAAGCCGTACGTTGGCATGAGCAGCTACCCGGACACGGATCGGATCTACCTCGAGGTGTGGGCGCGCTACGCCGACAGCGGCGGGTACTACAAGCGCTGGTACGACGACATCTGCGCGATCCGGTGGTGCTGGGACTACTACGAAGTCAAGGTGGACGTGGACTGGTACGTCAACGCATGGATCAACCAGTTGTACTTCTACACGGAAGACCTGGAAACCGCCTACGTCAAGATCGAGTTGCCGGGCTTGAAATTCTTCGGCTTCGACACCCATCGCATGGCGATGGGTTGGGGCTCGATCGGGTTCCGTGCGACACTGGACTTCGAGTTCAAGGTGCGGCTGCTGGTCTGGACGTTGATTCACTTCGACAACCGGTTCAGCTTCAACCACAACATTTGGGCTGATTTCCATGTGTACAGCGCGAATTGGTGGCGCATCATTCACACGTGTGGCGGCTTCTGGCCGATTGGAACGTACTGCATGTACTTCGACGTGTACCCGCAGCACCGGGCCAGCTACCGCAACGGGTTCAGCGTGTATCGGTCCTGGGGCTCGACGCAGTGGGTCGGGATCGATCCGTACGGCTGGGTGCCCAACTGGTTGATGCACGCCTACATGTTTGCCAGCAAGGGAGGATTCAGCTGGGGAATCTACCGCAGGTAATCCGGGGGGTAGCCCGTTGACCGGCCGGGGGGTTCGGTCAACGGGCGCTAGCCCCATCGCCGGCCCCGTCGCGCACTCGTCCTCCTTCATCCGTCCCGCCGCAACACTTTTGCCCGGCGTCGGGTCGAAACCTTCGTGGCCTTCAGCAAGTTTGACCCGCACCGGCCCGAGCCGGAGCCCCCTAGGGGCCTTTCCGGCATGACCTCCGGCCAGCGGCGCGGCCTGATCCTCAAGTACGGCTGGTGGATCAGCGTCGTCTACACGGCGGCTGGTTTCGGGTTCATCGCGTACTGGATGGTCAACTGAACGGGGCCTTAGCTGAGGATCTCGCCCAGCCGGCCCGACTCCGCGCCCTTGCGGATTTCCTGGGCCATGCGGCGGCCGGTGCTGAGGCTTGGTCCGATCATTTCGGAGTAGGCGCTGCCGGCCACGAACGGGTTGGTGCCGGCGACGATGCGGGCGCTGATTTCGAACACCTTGAACTCCAGGTCGGGGGTCACGATGGTTTCGAGGCAGAAGGGTCCCCACAGGCCGCCGAAGCGCTTGTAGGATTCTTCAACGACGCCTTCGCCCATCTGGAAGACCTTGGGCAGGAGCGATTCCCGAATGACCATGGGGATGTTGCCGGTGACCACAAATTGTGGGTCGATTCCGGCCTCCTGCAATTCCTTGATCGAGCCGATACGATTCAATTCATCAATGTTTGATTCGTCGCGTCTGTCGATGCTCAACATTTGCAGCGTCCCTCCATTGGGGAGGGCGAATCCCTCGTCGTCGAGACGGCTATGGAAATAATGCAGGTAATAGCGCGTGCCCATCACGAATTCCTGGATCGTGTGGGGCTCGCCCTCCTGGATTTGGCGCTTGTACTCGTGGTAGTTCTTCGCGATGAAGAAGCCCTTTCCGCCTTTGGCTCCGTGGTACTTCACGATCACGGGTTCGAGGATGTCCTTGGGGTCCTCGATCTCACGCGGCATGGTGATGCCTGCGGTCTCCAGCCATGCCCGCTCCTTGTCCCGGTCCGACTCGAAGTCGAGGACATCGCGGTTGCCGTAGACGGGAACCTGGATCTGCGTGAAATCCTTGGCGCCCATGTATTCGATGAGGCTGCCGTGGGGGACCAGGATGGTGTTGTCCTCGCGCAGTTGCTCAGCCATCTCGGCCAACTCATGGTACGAGTCAAGCCGGAGGATGCGGTCCGGCTTGGCCTTGGGGTAGGCGTCGTAGTAGCGCAGGTCTCGGTCGCCGGCGATGATCGCCATCGTGCGAAAACCCTCCAGCTTGGCGCCGTGAAAGATTTGCAGCGAAGAGTGCGAGGCGGCCGTCGCGATGCACAGGTCGTTCGGGTCGTAACTGGATAGCCAGTCGGAGACTCCCATGGCGCCGCGAGCCAAGGCCCCGCCTTAAGATTGACCTCTAGTTCTCCGCGTCGGCCTGGAGTTCGTCGTCGCCCACCGAGTCGGCGCCGGTGCGCAAGTGAATCGCGCGTTGCTGGCATCTGGGCGCCGGCGCCATGGCGCTTGCCGGAAAGGCGGGGCCCTTACCTGGGTCGGGGTCGTGGGGGGCTCTGTGCTCGGCAAGACTGAACTGAGGAGGGCGGCGCGGCGGGCGCTGGGGGGTCTGGGGCCGCGCCCGCGCTCGCAGGAGGAAGAGCTTGTGAACGCGGCGATCCAGGCCACGCCGGAGTGGCACGCGGCGCGCACGGTGCTGGTCTACAAGCACAAGGCGCCCGAGTTTTCGGTGGTGGGGTTGACCAATGGCGCGTTTCGCGTGGGCAAGCGCGTGGTTTTGCCGCGGGTGGCGGACGCGCGGGCCGGGCGCCTGGAGTTGCACGCGATCGGCGGCTGGGCGGACCTTGAGGCGGGGTCCTTTGGGATCATGGAGCCTCGTTCCACGTGCCCGCGCGTCGCGCCGGCTGATGTGGATCTGGCCATTGTGCCGGGGCTGGGGTGGTCCTCGCGCGGCGATCGGCTGGGCTGGGGTGGTGGCTTCTACGATCGGCTGCTGCCGGAGCTTGCGTGTCCGGTCTGGGGGGTCGGCTTCGACGTTCAGCTCATGGGGGATATTCCCGTCGAGGAGCACGACCGGGGCGTGGATCGGGTGTGGACCGCGGCCGCTGTCATGGAGATGTTGGAGTAGAACCCGAACTGGTTCGAGGTCTGCCGGCTTTTGGCGAAGCCCATGCCGAAAGCCTTGACATCTTGACGATTACCGAACATGTTCGATAAGGATTAAGTGGGGGTGCCCTGTGCCAAGCCTCTGGTGCCCCCATGGAAGCGAGGAATCCTTACCACGTAGTCTTGCACGATGCCATGGGCATCGACTCCTTCGCGCTGGACGGCGACGAGACCCAAGTGAACAACACGTGGGAAGACGAGCCGCGCAACGGCAAGCGCGCAGAGCGGCGTTAGGGCGCTGGGATACCAGGGCGTCACTCCGCGCGCTGGTAGGTGGCCGCCAGCAACCCCCAGGCAACCACCCGCCCGCGCGCGGCATCCACGAAGTCATCCACATCGGCGCCGGCAGGCAGTTCCAAGCGCCGGTCAAGGGCGAAGAAACGGAATCGGTAACGGTGCTCCTCGCCCGCCGGCGGACACGGCCCCGCGTATCCCGTGCCGCCGAAGCCGTTGGCCCCCTCGACGGCTCCCAGCGCGACGACATCCTCGCCGTCGCTCACGTTGCCGCTACGACCCGGCAGGTTCCACACGAGCCAGTGCACGAAATCCCCCGCGTCCGGGTCGTCGACCACGATCGCCAGCGCCGCAGCGCCCTCCACGTTCTCGACGGCCAGCATCGGCGACACGTCCTCGCCGTCGCACGTGTACATCGCTGGCAGCGGCCCCTCATGGGCGAACGCGTCCGAGTAAACATCCAACGTGTTCGGTCCACCGAGCCCCAGGCCCGGGTCCTGCGACCACGCACACCCCGAAAGGGGCGTTGCCAGCAGAACGGTGAGCAGGGCCAGTCGCATGCCCCAGGGTGGCCAGCGCGGCGTCTTAAGCCTTGGCCGTCGGGCACGGGCGCGTCGCGGCGCCGTGCGGGGCCGTGCGGGGCCGTCGAAACCTCCCTAAGCCGGGCCCCGGTCGCGCCGCCCATGGTCCGGTATTGGCTGGTCAAATCCGAGCCCGACGTCTACTCCATTGACGACCTCGAGCGGGACGGCAGCACCCACTGGGACGGCGTGCGCAACTACCAGGCGCGCAACTTCATGCGCGACGACATGAAGGCCGGCGACCGGGTCCTCTTCTACCACTCCAACGCCAAGCCCCCAGGCGTCGCGGGTCTGGCACGCGTGAGCCGGGACGGTTACCCGGACCACACCGCGTTCGACCCGTCGGGCAAGTACCACGACCCGAAATCCGACCCGGACAACCCGCGCTGGATGATGGTGGACATCGCCTTCGAGGCGAAGCTGCCGCGCCTGGTGCCCCTCGCCGAACTGCGCGCCAACCCCGCGCTCCAGGCCATGCCCGTGGTGCAGCGCGCCCAGCGCTTGAGCGTGCAGCCCGTCGTTGAGGCCCAGTTCTTCGAGGTGCTGAGGATGGCGGGGCTGGCGGACGCCGACGAGGGGCCGGCCTGAGGCGGGCCCGGCCACGGGAAGAGGGGGAAAAAGCCGGGTTGGACTCGAAACCCTACGCGCCAACGTCGATGCCGACATCGATGGCGTTGTCGTCCTCGTCGCCGTACGTGACGCTGACGGACGCGCCGTCCTCGCCAGCCTCGGCGCAAACCTCGGCGCCCTCGACGGGTACGCACTCGGCCGCGACATCAGCGGTCGCGCCGAGTACGAGCAGGCCTGCCAGCAACAACAGGGTAGCTTGCTTCATGTTTTTCACCAAATGCGGCGCACAATGCGCCACGGTGTCCCACACCTGGGGTGGCTATTTGGGCGTGGCCCAGCGTGGTCAATCTGGCGTTACAGAACCGGCGTTTCCCGGCCATCTGGCGCTAGGTGATGGTCAGGCGGCTGTCCACCACGAACGCGACGGGGTGATGGCAGCCGCCGGCGCTGTAACTGGCCCCGCGGCCGGCGCCGAAGCGCACGAACCGGGTGTCGTCCGGCACGTCGCCCTCCAGGTGGACCGGGTCCAAGTACGACCCCGGCTCCTGGGCGATGAGACTCCACTGCTGCCCGTCGGGGCTCGCCTCGGCCACGACGGTGGGATCGACCGGCGTGTTCAACGGATCCAGGCCCGAGCAGAGGCCATAATGGAACAACCGCCACATCTGAACGGTCACGTCAGCCTGCAAGCGGCCGCCGACGCCAGAGAGGTAGTACGTGTGCAGGAAGCTGGGCGCGTCGAACCACGATTCGTCGTAGATGTCCCACGACGCGTGCAGGGTGTCCGGGTCGCCGCCCTGCTGCCGATCCAGGTTGTCGTAGCCTCCGAACCAGCAGGGGTGTTCGGGGAAGAACGAGTCCAGCAGGCCGTCGCGGCAATCCGCGCTGGTCTGGGGCGCCGGCTCCGGCGGCGCGTTGGCGGCGGGGCTGGCGGCGAGCGTGAAGTTGCTGGCGTCCAGGTAGCCGGCGAGCCCCTCGTGGGCCGAGCGCGGCATGTGCACGCGCAGGAACCGGAACGGCACATCCTCAACGGTGGCGCTTGTGAAAATCTCGTAGCGATCCTCGGGGTCCTGGCCCAGGGGGTAGTCGAAGCCGGCCACCGTCGTCCAGTTGGACCCGTCGAGGCTCACCTGAACCGGCAACACCGGTTCGGCGTCGTCGGCCAGCGTCGTGTACGCGATCTCCACGGCGAACACCCGCCCGGCGACGTGGTGCAGGACGTGCGGCTGGCCGAGGAAGTACGTGTGATGGCCGACGTGGCCCCAGCACGACCCCAGGTACGACGACTCCATGGCGATGACGCCCTTGTCGGCGTTTCGGCAGTGCAGATCGATGGTCGCCGTCCCGGCCCCCGCGTGCATGGACCCCGCCGATTGGGCGATGCAGCCGGCCAACGACGCAGACAGAACGATCGCGAGCACCAGGACTGTTCGCATGCGCCCACACCCGCGCAGCCGCGCTTGATCGTTCCGGCTGGCAATCATTCAACCAGCCGCCGGTAGATGCGCACGTTGAGCAACACCAGCAGGGCGCCAAGGACCGCAGCGGCGGCCAAGGCGATGCCCAGGTTCAACGCATCGCCCGTCCAGCCATCCAGCATCAAGGCGCGCAGGCCCTGGATCAGGTAGTCGATCGGATTGAACTTCACGGCCGTCTGCAACCACCCCGGCAGCAGCGACTCCGGCATGTACGCCGTGCTGAGGAAAATGAAGATGAAGAACAGCGGGAAGGCCGACTGGGTCGCCTGGTCGCTGCGCGTCTTCATCGCCAGCGCCGTCACCAGCAAACCAACGGTCAACGCACTGAACACCACGCAGGACACAATCATCGCCACGGCGCCCAACACGCCCGTCTCCACGCGCGCGCCCAGCAACAACGCCACGAACAGAATCAGGATCGCCTGGCCGGTCACCCGCGTCATTTCGGCCAACAGCCTAGCGCCAATGATCGCCGCCGGGTTGGCTGGCGTCGTGCGCAACTTGTCAAAATAGCCGGTGCGCAAGTCAACGAGGAACGCCGCCGACGCGTTGGCCATGCCCAAAAACGTCGTCAACAAAATGATAGCCGGGGCGATGAAGGCGTAATAATTGGCACCGGCGTGGGGATGGTTTGGCAGTTCGGTCGTCGCGCTGAAAATGCTGCCAAACAACACCAATTGCATCACCGGCATCACGATTCCAAAGATCAGAACCGTGGGGATGCGCGGGAATTGCCGCAGGTTGCGCAAGTACAGCACCGGAACGGACGCAAAACTCACGTCGTCGCCTCCGCTTCCGTCTCCAGGCGCTGCCCGGTATAATGCAGGTAGGCGTCGTCAAGCGACGGGGAGACCACCCGCGTCGAGGCGACCCGCAACCCGATTCGCGACACCCACGACAAGGCCGGCAGAAGCGCCTCGCCGCCGTCGCGGACCTTGATCTCCAATTTCTGATCCGACACCGCGGCGTGGGCGCCGAAGACGGTTTCCAATTGGTCCCGCTGCCGGGAATCGGGTTGTTCGATGAGCTGGATTCGCAACAGGTCGCTGCCGACGGATCGCTTGAGGCGCCCGGGCGTGTCGGTTGCCGCGATGGTGCCCTGGCTCATGATCGCCACGCGGTCACACAGGACATCCGCCTCCTCCATGTAGTGGGTGCTCATGAGAATCGTCAATCCCTGCTCCTCCCGGAGGCGGCGCAGCACCTTCCACAAATCGCTGCGACTTTTCGGGTCAAGCCCCGTGGACGGCTCGTCCAGAAAGAGGACCTCCGGGTCGTGGATGAGCGACACGGCCAGATCCAGGCGACGCTTCATTCCGCCGCTGAATCGGGTGACGCGGCGCGACGCATGATCGGCCAGATCAAAGGTCTCTAGCAGGGTCTCCGCACGGGCGACCGCCTGCGCGCCCGGAATGCCGTACAATCGGGCGTGCAGAATCAGCATTTCACGGGCCGTCGCCAAATCATCCATTCCGACTTCCTGCATGGCAAACCCGATGCGCTTGCGAATCTCCATGGGGTGCGTTGCGACATTCAAACCCAGAACACTGGCCGAACCATCGGTCGCGCGGCCGAGGGTTCCGAGAATTCTCATGGCCGTTGTTTTTCCGGCCCCATTTGGCCCGAGCAGACCAAAAATTTCACCGGCCTGGACATCGAAATCGATGCCGCGAAGGGCCCGTGTTCCATCCGGATAGACCTTCTCAAGGCCTCTGACGGCAATGACGGCGTCGACCACAGGGTCCGACACCCAAGCCCGGCTATAGGCGCTATCCCGGGCCCGGCGTGCCGTCCTCGAAGCAAAACATAATCAACAAACGCCATGATCTGCCCCGTCGTGGAGTTGACTGATGTTGCAGGTCTCGGGCCTGCAAAGGCCGAAAAACTCAAGGCTGCTGGAATTACGAGCGTAACGGAATTGGCGCAGATTGACCTGCGTCGGCCACTCGATATCGGAATTCGGCGCGAGACCATCAAGAAATTCAAGGAAGATGCCCGCAAATTGCTGAAATCCGAGGGCATCGAATTCGAAAAGGCCGCGTATGGATCCGGTGGATCGAAGGCCAAGCCCGCGGCGAAGTCCGCCGCCAAGCCGGTCAAGGCCGCCCCGAAGGCGGAGGCCAAGCCGGTGGCCAAGCCGGCGGTCCGCGTGGTTGAATCCAAGGGCGCCAGCGAGACGGCAACGGTCGTTGAGGCGGTCGCCGAGGAGGAGCCGAAGCGCGGCTTCTTCAAGCGCTTGCTGCGGTTGTAACCAAGCCCAACCCTGAAGAATCCGTGCGACTAGGGGGTCGCGTGGTACGCGTCGCGTTTCAAGGCGAGCAGGGTGCTTACTCGGAGGATGCCCTACAGGCTTACTTTGAGCGAGCGGGCCAGCCGGCCGAGCCCGTGTCGTGCCGGACGTTTGCGGCCGCCATCGCCGAGGTTGAGACGGGTCGGGCCGACGCCGCGTTCCTGCCGATCGAGAACACGCTGGAGGGGACGGTCGCCGAGTCGCTGACCGCGATCCTGGACTCCGACCTGTTCATCGTGGGCGAGGTTCGCTTCAAGATCGTCCACTGCCTGATCGGTCACCCCGGTGCGGACGAGGAGGACATCCAGACGCTGTTCAGCCACCCGCAGGCGATCCGGCAGTGCCGGGACTTCATCGTGGCGCATGGTTTGGAGTCGCGGGTTTCGTACGATACGGCGGGGAGCGTTCGCGAGGTGAAGGAGCGGGGCGACGCGAGTGAGGCAGCGATTGCCTCGCGGCGCGCGGCGGAGGTGCACGGGATGCAGGTGCTCCGCACGGGTATCCAGAGCCGGGAGACCAACTTCACGCGGTTTGTTCTGTTGTCCAAGAACGAGCGGCCGCCGGCTCCGGAGGACCGCGAGCGGCGCATTTTGACGACGATCCTTTTGTCGACGCGGCACCGCCCGGGCGCGCTGCATGAATGCCTCGGGGAGTTCGCGCGCTTCGGCATCAACCTCACCAAGCTGGAGAGTCGGCCCCGCGACGGCAAGCCTTGGGCGTATGATTTCCTGATCGATTTTGAGGGGCGGCGCCAGGACGACGACGTGTCGGCGGCGCTGTCGGGAATTCTTGCGCGTAGCAATGGCTTGCGGGTGCTGGGCTCTTATCCAGCCTGGTTGCCGGCGCCTGCGCCTTCGGCAACACCCGTTCCCCGCGTCCAGGCGTAGCCGGTGACGGCGGCCATCACGACCAGCAGGCCGGCGATTTGGACCCGGTCGAAGCGGTCGCCGAGCAGGGCGGCGGACCAGATGGCGGTGGCCAGCAGTTCGAGGCCGACGAGCAGGTTGACGGGTCCTGCGGGCGCTCGTTGCAGGGCGGCGCTGAACAGGGCGAAGGCGGCGGTGGTGGGGAGCGCCACGTGGAGGGCCATCCAGCCCCAACTGGGGGCCGGGACGGCCCCCAGGTCGGGGACGCCTTCGACGGCGAGGGCGAGGATGATGAAGTACGCGGACGAGATGGCGAAGGACGCGATCAGCATGGGCAGCAGCGGCACGTCCTGGCCGTGCTGGCGCAGGCGTACCGTGTAGTCGGCCCACGTGACAGCGGAGAGGAGCGCGAGGCCGAGGCCGAGGCCGCTGACGCTGGCCAGACCCGCGCTGCCTGCGGTGCCCGTGGACGCCAGGTACGTGCCGAGGCCGAGGAGGGCGAACGCCGGGAGGAACCAGGGGCCGACGTGTTCGCCGAGGCGGCGGCGGGCGAAGAGCGCCGTCCACAGGGGGGCGCTGTAGAACGCGATGGTTGCGAGCACCGGGGAGAGCAATTCCAAGCTGTAGAGGTAGAACGTGAAGCTGACGCCGTAGCCGGCGAGCACAAGGATGACGATCGGGGGCTGTTGCATCAGGCGCCAGGCCGCGGCGCGGCCGGGGCGTCCCGCGACGAGGAGCAGGATCGCGAGCGCCGCCACCGAGCGCACCGCATTGAGCGTCATGGGCTCGAAATCGACGAGGAGTTTCTTGCCCACGGGCCCCAGGAGGCCCCATGCCGCGTACGCCATGCCGGCCAGCACGAGGCCCTGGGCCTGCCGGGCTGCGGACCCCGCCTCGTCGCTCACGCGGCGGTGAGCCCCACGGCTCTCAAGGGTTTGCTGGGTCGCTCGCGGCCGCAGCGGAGGCAGGCGCGCTGGCGGACTCGGGCCCCGGGAAACTGGCCGGCTCCCGGCGGTCCCGGTTCCACAGGTACGCGGTCACGGCGCCCATGACCACGACGAGGCCGGCGATCTGCCAGGCATCAAACGAGTCCCCGAGAAGCAGCCAGGCGAAGACGGCCGTGGCGGCCAGCTCCATGCCGACCAGCAAGTTGACGCTGCTGGCGGGGGCCCGCTGGAGGGCGGCGGCGAACAGGAACAGGCTGAGAGTGGTGGGCACCGCCACGTAGACGGCCATCCAGGCCCAACTGATGGCGGGCACGGCGGTCCAGAGCGCGGCGCCGGGCAGCCCGTCCACCAGGAGCGCTCCCGCCACGAAGTAAGCGGTGTTGCCCAGAAACGAGGCCGCCATCAGCGGCCGCAGCCGGGCGTCGGGAGCCACCTCCTTCAGTCCGACGGCGTAGATCGCCCAGCCAATGCCCGCGCCCACGGCCAACGCCATGCCGCCCCAGTGGAAGTCGCCGGCGGGGCCGCTGAGGCCGAAGAGCGCCAGCCAGGCGCCCGCTGC
This sequence comes from Thermoplasmatota archaeon, assembly GCA_041622435.1. Classification (GTDB taxonomy): domain Archaea; phylum Thermoplasmatota; class E2; order JACPAO01; family JAHFTW01; genus JBFJVP01. The sequence goes on from JBFJYU010000066.1 coordinate 10,792, forward strand.
GAGGGCCGCCAGGGTTGGGATGAACGCCCAGCCCACGGGCTCCCCAAGCCGGGCCCGGGCGACCAGGGCCGTCCACAGGGGCGCCGTGAAGAAGCCCAGTGTCGCGTACGTAGCATCGATGAGCGTCACCGCGTACAGGAACAACGTGAATTGGACGCCGACGCCGAAGACGAGTAGCAGCGCCACGGCGGGCCGGCGCAGAAGAACGATGCCCTCCCGCCACGCCCGCGCCGGCAGCAGCGGCGCCAGCACCAGCGTCGCCAGGCTCAAGCGGACAGCGTTGAGCGTCATCGGCGGGAAATCCGCGAGGAGAATCTTGCCCACAGGGCTCAGGAGGCCCCAACTGGCGTACGCCGCCGTCGCGAGGAGGAGGCCGGTCGTGGCTTTGTTCAACGCTACTCCGCCGTCGCCTGCGCCACGGCACCGAGTTTGTGCATGTCCGCCAGCACGTCCGCCATCGGCGCCAGGAGTTCAGGCACATCCACGCCGTCGATGGGGGCGTTGAGCGCGACGCCCTGGTCCTTCTTGGTCTTCCAGACGTGGCTGTTGAAATCCTCGACCGCCTGGGTCAGGTCAGGCCGGGCCGCCAGGCCCAGCGGGGCCGGGAAGGCCGCGCGGTGGACATCCAGATCGTAGATGCGGCTGCCCAGGAAGTGGGTCACGAACGGACAGATCGGGGCCAGCAGCAGCAGAACCCGCCGCACAACCTCGTTGAGCGTCCAGGCCGCCGCCGGGTCGTCGGCGTAGGCGCGGCCCTTGACCATCTCGACGTAATGGGGCGCAAAGGTATTCCAAACGAAACTGCGGACCGTGTTGGCGGGCGTGAAGAAATCCAGTTGCTTGTAGCCCGCAACCGACTGCTCCACCACCGCATCCAGCTCGCCGAGAATCCACTCGTCCGCCGCGTGCAGGTTCGCGGGGCGCTCGGCGGGCTCCTCGAAGCGGCGCACGAAGTTGGCCACGTTGGCCAGCTTCTGCAGGAACTTACTGGCCCCCTGAATCTTCTGCGTGTTGATGCGGAAGTCGTCGCCGATGGTGCACTCGCCGCTGATCCACAGCCGGAACGCATCGCTGCCGAACTGATCCAGGATCTCGTCGGGGTTGATGACGTTGCCAAGGCTCTTGCTCATCTTGCGGCCGTGCTTGTCCATGCCCATGCCGTGGATCCACGCCGTCTGGAACGCCGGCTTGCCCCGCAGCAGGTGGCTCTTGAGAGCCGTGTAGTACAGCCACGTGCGCAC